>CAKSAI010000228.1 GCA_934434905.1 uncultured Lachnospiraceae bacterium
AATTTTGCCGTATAAAACGGTGAAAACCCCGATAAAATCGGGGTTTTCACGGGCTATATCTTTTTTATAGCCTCTTTTTGGGCGGAGTGAAAGGATAAAATATGAAACAATATGAAGCCTTAGAATATATCAAACAGCAGATGGAGAACATACCGCCGCTTTTGGCTTATCACGCAGATTGTGACTGGAATGCATGGAGTAGGACGGCGCGGGAGAAGCTCAGTGAACTCCTGGGACTGCCGATGGCTGACTGTGAGGATGCCTTTTCTATATCGGGTGAAAAAGAAACAGAAACCTATCGGCAGATATCATTTGAATTTCAGAGTGAACCGGATTATTTCGTTCCAAGTGAATTGTTGATCCCCCTTGATGCAGAAAAACCGCTTCCGGTTGTTATCTGTCTGCAGGGGCATTCCTCCGGTAAAAATATTTCCATGGGTATCCGGAAATATGACAGTGATACCGAGGGCATGATGCGCGGGCGTGACTTCGCCGTCCAGGCAGTAAAAGAAGGCTTCTGTGCAGTTGTATTTGACCAGCGTTATATGGGCGAAAGCGGTCATAATAAGAATGGATCACCGGGGTGCTGCAGCATGAACCAGGCATTGCCGGCTATTCTGATGGGGCGGAGTGCCATTGGAGAGCGTGTGTGGGATGTAAAGCGTCTGATTGATGTGATGGGGAAATACTTGAGGGAGTATATCAATATAGAGAGAATCATATGCCTTGGCAATTCCGGCGGTGGAACAACAACATTTTATACAGCTTGTCTGGACGAGCGTATTTATATGGCGGTTCCGTCCTGTGCAGTTTGTACCTATGAAGATTCCATCGTGTTCATACATCACTGTTGCTGTAATTATGTACCGGGCATTCGAAGATACTTCAATATGGGTGATTTGGGCGCTTTGATCGCACCGAGGCGGCTTATTGTTACCTGTGGCATTTATGACGATATTTTTCCGCTGAAGGGAGTGGAGGAAAGCTTTGCGATTATCGAATCAGCATATCGGGCGCTGTCCAGGGAGGAACATTGCCGTCTGGTAAAAGGAAATGGCGGGCATCAGTTTTATCCGGAAGATGTCTGGCCGATAGTGCATCAATTGTTGGAGGCATAGAAAACCATGTTAAAAGACATGAAAAGGGCATATACAGACAAGCGGCGTGTGGATGTGATCCTGCCGCAAAGAATCGTCTATGCCACAGAGGGCGTGGAGCGCGAGGAGTGGCTGCTTACGTGCGGCGATAGGCAGACACAGCCTGCGACAAAGGATTTTACGGTTTTATCTACGTTTGACGGAAAGAAAGCAGCAATCCTTCTGGATTTCGGAACAGAGATTTTTGGCGGAATACAGTTGATCTCACAGGGAATCAATCCCATCGACGGTGTTCCGGCAAAGATACGTTTTGGGGAATCTGCCAATGAAGCGTTCGCACCTCTGGGGGAAAAGGGTTCCTGCTCGCACCATGGCATTCGTGATTTCGATGTGCGGATTCCGCCCAATGGCTGCAGTCGTATCGGACAGACAGGCTTCCGATTTGTGTATATCGAGCTGACACGGCCGAATACGTTTGTGCGTCTGTACGCGGCAGAGGGTGTGTGCATGTATTGGGATATTCCCTATAAGGGAAGCTTCCGATGCAGTGATGAGGTTTTAAACAAGATATATGATACGGCAGCCTATACCGTACATTTGTGTATGCAGGATTATATCTGGGATGGAATTAAGCGTGACCGTATGGTATGGATCGGAGACATGCATCCGGAGGTGCTTGCAATCCGCACAGTGTTCGGTAACTGCAAGATAGTGGAAGACTCGCTATGGGATGTGGCGAATCACAATCCGCTTCCGTGCTGGCCGACGGTGATTACAAATTATAGCATGTGGTATCTTCTGATTGTCTATGACTGGTATCTGTATAGTGGAGATACCGCATTTGTGAAGGAGTTTTCTTCTTATTGGAAGCCGCTCCTGGAGCAGCTGTTGGCATTGGTGCATGAAAAGGAAGAAAAGAAATTGATCGAGGAGGAGCTGTCCAGAGGATTCTTCCTTGACTGGCCGTCAAAATCCCATCCGGAAGCAGAAGCGGCTATTTACGCTTTGTATGCGCAGGGACTTCATGCTTCTGCAAAGCTGTGCGGGGTGATTGGAGAGGAAGAGCTGGCCGATATCTGCATGCGTAAGGCCGGGGCGCTTAAGGAGACTTCGTTTGAACCCGGAACCATGAAGCAGGTGACAGCGATGCTGCAGCTTGCAGGCATGGCGGACAGAGAGAAGGCGGCGAAGGCGTTGACCGAAGGCGGTGGGCGTGGAATGTCTACCTTCATGAGCTACTATATCTTAAAGGCGGTATCGCAGACCGCAGATATGTCTGCGGCACTTAGGATGCTGCGTGAGTATTACGGAGCAATGCTTGATGCGGGTGCAACTACCTTCTGGGAAGACTTTGATCTGGATTGGGTGCGGGAAGGCGCCAGCATTGAAAAGCTCTGGAAAGAAGGAGCGTATGACATTCATGGCGATAACGGAAGATATTGTTATGAAGGATTTCGTCATTCCCTGTGTCATGGCTGGAGCAGTGGTCCCACTGCGTTCCTTGCAGAAGAGGTGCTTGGAATTAAAATAGTAGAGCCGGGCTGCAGACGCATGAGGATCAAGCCGGATCTTGACAGCTTAGCGTGGGCGGAAGGAACATATCCAACGCCTTATGGGGGGGTGTCTGTTTCTGCGAGAAAGCAGAATGGAGAAGTGGTTGTGGAAGTGAAGGCACCGCAAGAGGTGCAGGTGATTTGTGATTAAGGGGAAGTGTGGAATGGTTTTGTAACAGTTCAGCCCACGCCATTCGCAAAGGTTTTGTTACCATTCACACCCAAAAATAAGTAAATAATTGCCCCATGTTAGAGACAGAGGAAATCCTGCAAATATGCCAAAATTCAGGATTTTGAATACTTTATACAAAGATAAGTATAATTTTGTTCTAAAATAGGTGGAAATATTTAAAATAATTCGTTCTAAACGATTGACACATAGGCATATTTATGATATAATTATAATACCTAGTAAAGAAGGAGGCATACAAGATGTCAATCGTAAAAAGCGTGAATAAGAAAACAGGGATAACTTATGTATATGAGTCAGAGTCCTACTGGGATCCGGAGAAAAAGCAGCCACGAAACCGGAGAAAACTGATCGGCAAGTTGGATGAGAATGGCGAGATCGTCCCCACCGGCAAGCGTGGACCTAAGAGGGCGGAAAGTGTTTCTGCGGCGGCAGCGGGTAAAAAAGAGATTGAAGAAGCGTGGGCAGAAGTCGCGATTTATAGGCAGGAAAATATCCAGGCACAGAGAGAAATAAGTGAACTTAAAATGCAGATCCGGAAACTTGAGAAAGAGAAAGAAAACCTGCTGGACAGTATCGGAAAGATCATCGCACAGTACAGAAAATAATGAGGATCGGATATGTATATCAACCGTTACGCAGACAGGCTTCTGGAGGAAAACAGGGAGCTGAAAAGAAAAATTGAACAGTATGAGTCTGAAGATATGATCCGCCAGATGCGAGCCCTGTGTGACAAGAGGGTCAGTGCAGCTGCGGAGCGGGAAAAACGGCAACATGACGGATGGATGAAATGTCTGGCCGCAAATAAGGAATTAAAAAAGAAAAATACCGCATTGTGGAAAGAAAATACGGATTATAAAAGCAGACTGAGGAGAAGCATAAATGAGAATGAACGTATTGGGAGAGGAGCTGCTCTCGCAGAAGCCGGGCGGAGACAGGCAGAAGAAACGATTGAGAAACTGAAACTGGAAAACGAGGAGAAAGATGAGCAGATCAAAGCCCTGAAAGAGGAACTCTGCCGTATAAAAGCAGAGCTTGACCATGATGGGACTACAAATGGGATACCTACCAGCCAGACACCCCGCGACAAGAAGAAGGTCATTCCGAATACACGAGAGAGATCAGGTCGGAAAAGAGGAGGACAACCGGGACACAGGAAAAGCAGTATGACGGCTTTTGAAGAGGAAGAAGTTACAGAGGAGATAAAGCATACACTTGAGTGTTGCCCGGAGTGCGGGGGCAGATTAGAAGAGTTAGAGGAAGAAAAGATCCGGGATGAAGCGGATTATGAAGTCCAGGTCATCAAGAAACGGCACAGGTACAGATCATACCGCTGCATGGAGTGCGGAAAGACAGTTCATGCTCCGATCCCGCAAAGGTTGCGGTCAGAAAACCAGTACGGGCCGGCAGTGCAGGCGATGGCACTCGCATTGGTGGATCTTGGGTTTGTCAGCATTGGCCGGACAAGGCAGATCCTGAACGGAATGCTGGGTGGAAAACTTCAGCCGAGTGAAGGATTTATCGGGAAAGTCCAGAAAAAAGCAGCCCGGATGTTGACCGGATTCCGGGAGGAAGTACGGAAGTTCTGTCTGACGCAGCGGATTCTGCATTGGGATGATACGGTAGTTTTTATGAATACCGTCAGAGCATGTTTCCGGTTTTACGGAAATGAAATGATAGCGCTGTATTATGCACATGCCTCGAAAGATGCGGCGGGGATCCAGGCAGACGGTGTTCTTGCGAATCTGACGGAAAAGACCTGTCTGATGCATGACCATGTAAAATATAATTACCGGAAAGAATTCCTGTTTCAGAACATAGAGTGCGTACAGCATTTGGAGAGGGAACTGCAGCAGGTATATAATGATACCGGGCATGAATGGGCAAAGCAGGTGAAAAAGCTGATTGGGGAAACGATACATATGAGAAAGGAATATCTGAAAGCCGGACGAGAAGGATTTACAGAGGAGGAAACAAATCGGTTTGAGGAAGAATTGGAAAGATATGTATCTGCCGGGGATCAGATCTGCGAGGAAACAAAGGATCGGTATTTTTACACCACAGAGAAAAATGCGATCAGGAAGATCAATGAATATCGGGAAAACTATTTTGCCTGGGTGTATGACTTTTCTCTTCCAACAACAAACAATGTGGCGTTATGCGAACTTTTATTTTATGCGAACTTATTAATGAATATGTCAAGAATAGTATCTATTGATTATAAAAAGTTCGCATAAAATTTTTATATGTAGGATAATCAAACCACCTATAAATATCAATCGGAGGTGGTTATTAATGGAACTATTTAAAAGAAACTCTCAGACTGTAATGGAACATATCAAAAACGCATCCTGTAGCGGTTCTCTTTATTCCCAACATCGATCATGCTTTTTGCGGTTTGGTTCATATTTAGTTGATAATGGGCTTGCATATTCGGCGGAGGCTGCACATTCATGGTTGGAATTACAGCAGTATCCAAGAAGCTCCCAACAAACTTACGCCAAGGCGTTGCAACGACTGGACGATGTCTACACATATGGTGCGATTCGGTTTGTCCATCAAATGCGGATGCCCCTATGCCTGGAACTGGAGGAGATGCTACATGCATATCTGCACGCCATTTCTGGTATGTATTCTGTAAATCATCTTGCAAATATAGAAACACGGTGCCGCTTCTTCCTTGGATTTCTCCAGCAGCAGC
>CAKSAI010000229.1 GCA_934434905.1 uncultured Lachnospiraceae bacterium
CCATTTTCCTCGTTGCCTGCGTGGGTATTCCATGGGCTGTTAACCTTATGATCTTCGTCCGGTCGAATCTTCCTCTTAATGTTGCGCACATCATGAACTCCTGCAAGAATCACCGACTGGAAGGTAGGGATTGTCATTCTCTTTAAATAATAAAACCGTAGCTGTGCGAGGAAATCGATGAACACCTGATTATTAGAGGCTGAATCCACTTCATCGATCATTAAAACCACAGGCTTCTCAGAGCTCCCACAGATATCGCATAAGTTATCAAACAAATCTAACAGAACAAACGCGTCTTTTTTCACCGACATATCCGTCTCTAACGCTTTCAACATATGTTGGAAAGATTCGGAACATAGTTCTTTATTTCTGCGCAGCGTCCGCAGGAAAATCCGTGCAAAAGCCTGCGAAAATGTGCTTTCACTTTCAAAGCTTGCTGCCCCAAGCTGTTGAAAATCCAGGCTGACTACCACATATCTTTTCTTCAGCTCTACGGCAAGTGCCGTCAGTATCGTCGTTTTACCATACTGTCTGCCTCTATTGATAGTGAAATATTTTCCGGCATCGACCATTGCTGTGATTTCTTTTAATCTGCCGGACAGGTCAACCATATAGTGAAGTTTCGGATCACAATACCCCTCTGTATTGAAAATCTTATTCATCTGTCAACACGCTCCTTTCCCCATCTGCCTCATCCCGTACAGCTTCTCCTCCTTATACGCCGCGAACCTGCCCTGATCTAAGGCGTCCCGGATCTCCTCCATCATGGTATTATAGAAATACAGGTTATGCATGACGCACAGCCGCATTCCAAGCATCTCCTTGGCTTTTAGGAGATGACGGATGTAGGCCCGGCTGTAATGCTGGCAGACCGGACACTGGCAGCCTTCTTCGATGGGACGCATATCCTTCTCATACTGCTGGTTAAACAGGTTGATCTTCCCCTGATTGGTGTAGAGATGGCCATGCCGTCCGTTTCTGGTGGGATAGACGCAGTCGAAGAAGTCCACGCCGCGCTCCACGCCCTCCAGGATATTGGCGGGGGTTCCCACGCCCATCAGGTAGGTTGGCTTCTCCAGAGGAAGATGCGGCACCACCGCGTCCAGGATGTGGTACATCTCCTCATGGGTCTCACCAACGGCCAGACCGCCGATGGCGTAGCCATCCAATTCCAGCTCGGAGATGCGCTTGGCATGATCGATACGGATGTCCTCATAGATGGCCCCCTGGTTGATTCCAAACAGCATCTGCTGTTTATTGATGGTATCCGGAAGCGCATTTAATCGCGCAAGCTCCTGCTTGCAGCGCACAAGCCATCTCGTCGTCCGCGCCACAGAGGCCTCCACATAGGAACGCTCCGCTACGCTGGAAGGACACTCATCGAAAGCCATGGCGATGGTGGAGGCCAGATTGGACTGGATCTGCATGCTCTCCTCCGGCCCCATGAATATCTTGCGCCCGTCCACATGGGAATTGAAGTATACGCCCTCCTCCTTGATCTTCCTCAGCTTCGCCAGGGAAAACACCTGGAATCCGCCGGAGTCCGTGAGAATCGGCTTGTCCCAGACCATAAACTTATGAAGGCCGCCCAACTCCTTGATGAGCGTATCCCCCGGACGCACATGGAGGTGATACGTGTTGGACAGCTCCACCTGGGTTTTCAGTTGCTGCAAATCCTGGGTGGATACTGCACCCTTGATAGCAGCCACCGTCCCCACGTTCATAAACACCGGAGTCTGAATGACGCCGTGAACGGTATGGAATTCACCGCGTTTGGCACGGCCCTCCTGCTTCAACAATTTATACATGACAAAATACCTCCGTTTTTTCAAAAAAGCTTTTTTTTGATTCCAAAATATTGTATACTATATTCGTTCAGTCATCATCCGCTCTGCGAATAGCGCAGGCTGAACGATTCTAATCACTACTGCGAAAGGATACTCATTATGGCAGGCTCAACATTTGGAAACCAATTTAAGATTACCACCTGGGGAGAATCTCACGGCGCAGGCATCGGCGTTGTCATCGATGGCTGCCCTTCCGGGCTTCCCCTGGCAGAGGAAGATATACAGCAGTTTTTAGACCGCCGCAAGCCCGGTCAGTCCCGATACTCTACCCCCCGGAAGGAAAGTGACCGGGTGGAGATTCTGTCCGGTACCTTTGAGGGACGCACCACCGGAACTCCCATCAGCCTCCTGGTCCGCAACCAGGATCAGCACTCCGGGGATTACCGTGAGATCGCCGGTTACTATCGGCCCGGCCATGCAGACTACACCTTCGATGCCAAGTACGGCTTCCGGGATTACCGGGGCGGCGGACGTTCCTCCGGTCGGGAGACCATCGGACGCGTGGCTGCAGGTGCTGTTGCCTCCAGGCTCCTTAAGACCCTTGGCATCTCCCTTATGACCTACAGCAGATCCATCGGTTCCATAGAGATCTCCCACTCCACGGAAGAGCTTGTAACACTCCTGTCCTCCGAAACTGGCCGGAATACGCTGACCGATACTATTCGCAGCAATCCGCTCTATATGCCGGATCAGGAAGCTGCCACTAAGGCTCAGTCTTACCTGGAGCAATGCATGAAGGCTCAGGATTCCGCGGGCGGCATCATTGAATGCATCATTACCGGGGTTCCGGCCGGGATCGGCGATCCCGTATTCGAGAAGCTGGATGCAAGCCTGGCAAAAGCGATCTTCTCCATCGGAGCCGTCAAGGGCTTTGAGATCGGGGATGGCTTCGCTTCCGCGAAAAGCACCGGAAGCGTCAACAACGACGGCTTTTGCCGCATGGAAGACGGCTCCGTAGGAAAGCTTACCAACCACGCAGGCGGCATTCTGGGCGGAATCAGCGATGGAAGTCCCATCATCTTCCGGGCCGCCGTCAAGCCGACTCCCTCCATCCTGGCCACCCAGCAGACCATTGATAAGGACGGGAAGGAGATTCAAGTCAATATCAAGGGCCGCCACGACCCCATCATCGTACCAAGGGCTGTCGTTGTGGTGGAATCCATGGCTGCTCTGACGCTTGCAGATCTGCTGCTGGCAAACATGGGAGCCACCATGGACCATGTGCATAAGATTTATGACTGATATTTCCACACAGAATGAAAGCCTGCGAATGCTTTGCACTTTATACTAATCGGTGGAAGTGAATACAGTTCGGGGTCTCGATCTTAATGGGCTTGGACTCCATCAGGAATATTTTCTTCTCATAATCCACCTTAAACAGCGTAATCTCATTGCTGTCGTGGTTCAGACTGGCGAAGTGCTTTCCATCCGGGAAGATTCCCAGCGTCTTGGGATAATCCCCACTGATGGTGGAACAGCATACCTTCGTCAGGCTTCCTGTCTCCTGGTTCACCTCGAAGACAACGACCGTGTTGGTTCCGGCATTGGAACAGAACAGATACTTTCCATCCGCCGTCAGTTCCATACCGGAAGCACTGCTGTCCGCCATATCTTTTTCATCTACCGTCGGAACACTCTGAACGAAATCAAACATCGGCCCCTTGGGGGTACACTCATACCGGTAAACCTCCACTGTATTCTTAAGCTCACACAGCACATAGGCAAACTTTCCGTTTTTCGTAAAACGCAGCATTCTGGGTGCAGAATCCAACGGGCACCGCAGGATATCCGCAATCTTCATCTTTCCTTCGGCATAATCAAGCTGATAGATCTTCACATGATCCAGGCCGCCGTCCACAGCACAGACATAATTCTGCTTCATCGGCGTTAAGACCACACAGTTGACGTGAGGCCTGGAGCACCGTTCCGCAACACTTCTTCCCATGCCTTGATGGAAAATGCCGTCCGCAATGCCCCCGATACTGCCATCCTCATTCAGATGCATCATCGTGACTCTGCCATCGTGATACCCGGCCACAAACAGATAGCGGTTCTTGTCGTCCACCTCAACATAGCAGCCGCGCATACCGCCGATCCACTCCTCGTTCATGGGCTCCAAATCTCCATCCGGCAGGATCCGGAAAGCTTCCACGCCTTCATCCGCGATGGAATATAAGAATCTTCCATTCTTGGAAACGGTCAGATCCGAAGGATTGTTGATCGGGATCACCTTCCGCTCCGTCATGGTTCCGTTTTCCACATCCACATCATACAGATGGATGCCAACACTGGTTCCGTGGGTATAAGTTCCCACATAGGCAACATAACGCCCGTCTGCTCCATTCGTTTTACTGTTCATCTCTTGGTTCCTCCTTTTCCTGTCTGCGTAAAATATCGGAAATCTGTATTTGCTGCAAATCTGTCATCTTATCGGCACACAGCTCTACCCACAACATCTGTCTGGCGTGGGGCGCTGCATCCATGGTATTTCCTTCCTCATCAAGAATCCGCCGCACTGTCACCACAAGATTCTCACCGTCCGGCTTCATGACCTCGATCTTATCCCCCACCGAGAACTTGTTGCGCTGTTCAACCCGGCACAGTCCCTGCGCGTTTATCTCCTCCACATATCCCAGATACGTATAATCCTTTAAATAAGTACTTTCCTCATACACCTGTGCTGTCTCATCCGGCTTGCCGAAAAAGAATCCGGTTGTGAAGGGCCTGCGGGTACTGGTGACGATCTGCTCCCGGTACCAGGGCAGATGTTCCCGATAGGTCTCAGGAGATATCAGATAATCGTCAATGGCCTTCCGGTATGTCCTTGTAACGGTAGCCACATACAATGCAGCCTTCATCCTTCCCTCGATCTTGAAGCTGTCAATGCCGGATTCCATCAGCTCCGGGATATGCTCGATCATGCATAAGTCCTTGGAGTTGAAAATGAAGGTTCCCCGTTCATTCTCGTATACCGGCAGGTATTCCCCCGGCCTCGTCTCCTCCACCACCGCATATTTCCAACGGCAGGGGTGCGTACAGGAACCGTGATTGGCGTCCCGTCCGGTAAAGAAATTGGACAAAAGGCAACGTCCGGAATAGGAAATGCACATGGCGCCATGGATGAAGGTCTCCATCTCCATATCCTCAGGGATGTTTGCCCGGATCTCTCCAAGTTCCCGCAGGGATAACTCTCTGGCCGAAACCACACGCTTTGCGCCCAGTTTATGCCAAAACCGATACGTCTCATAATTGGTATTGTTGGCCTGGGTGCTGATATGAATCTCAATCTCCGGACAGATTTCCTTAGCTATGTTAAAAACACCGGGGTCTGAAATAATCAGTGCGTCCGGACGAATCTCCTTTAGTTCCGCAAAATAAGTCCGCACGCCTGCCAGGTCATAATTATGCGCCAGAATGTTGGCTGTCACATATACCTTGACGCCTCTGGCGTGGGCATAGGCAATGCCCTCTTCCATCTCCTCCTTGGAGAAGTTCCTGGCTTTTGCCCGAAGACCAAAGGCCTCCCCTCCAATATATACCGCATCGGCTCCAAATTCAACTGCTATTTTTAACACCTCAAGGCTGCTGGCAGGGGCCAGTAATTCCGGTTTTTTCATTAGACAAACTCCTTTACCGTGATAGCAACACCATCACCGGAAGAAAGTA
>CAKSAI010000230.1 GCA_934434905.1 uncultured Lachnospiraceae bacterium
TTGTTTTCCAGATCTCAGTTGTTGAAAATCATATCACCCTACTTTACCCAAAAGGAGCTTCCACGCATGGCGATGGAAGCTCTTTTATTTTTCCGACTCGCCGAACGGACAGCGCCATTTACTGGATCGTAGGTTACTACAGTCGGATCACTGACTGTCCATTCTACCTCATCGTTCGGAATTCGATCTCCGGTAGTAGGATTATAGGCAAATATGTTGCTAACCTGTTCACAATCGTCGATTCCCAAGACTTCGTGATCGGCTACAGCGAAGTTATCTTCAACTGGATCTGGTGTAGTTTCAACCTCGGACGCGTCAGATGTTGATGTAGAGGCTGAAGCAGATGCGGATGAATCTGTAAACTTAGACGCAGATTCCAACTCGGATACTGGTGTCGGCTTATTCATAACCATAACACCTGCAACGATACCGCTGACAACAGCAATCGCCGCCACTGCGATAATGCCCTTATAGGCTGCAGCACCAGCTGCTCCTGTGCGGCCAAGTCACCAGTGCGGCAGCGCGACAGGATTTCGCTCATATCTTTTGAGGGCATACAGAGACCTCCTGAAACTTATACGTCCTTGTGACTGCCGATGTATACGCTGTAGCTCGCGCCATCCCACGCAACAGCCTGATCGAGTGCATTTGCAACGGCACGGACCGGCAGATAGGTCGTGCCCTTGTAAAGCAGTACGTCAACCGTCTTGCCGTTGACGTCGGTCGGAACAATCGGCTTGTCGTTCACATAGACCTTAACCCCGGTTTCAACAGCCAGCTTTTCCATTCGACGTTTCGCATTGTACTCGCCCGAGGCCTTGCCGCCCAGAATGGACGACTGCGAGTTGGCGATAGCTTTCAGCTTGGAAAGCACGATTTCCGGTGCGGGAGCAAAATCAGCGCTTAACTTCGCATTCGTATCCCAAGAGTTACGTGTTACAGCGTAACTTGTAACATTTTTACCATCTCTTGGCCATTCACCATACTGATCCCATCCTGCGCTTACATCAACATTTTCTCCTGTGATATAGTCTTTCATCCATACACTACACTTATCATCAATCCAGTCTTCATATTCTCGTAGACCCCATATAACTTCCCAATTTCCATTAACCAGAGTATCTACATATGCTATCATACAAGCATCAGGCTCTCCACAATCATTACCATTACTATCCCAACGCAAATAATGCTTTCCGTTACGAGCTGTAATATAGAGTACACGCGCAAAGTTACGAGAGTCATTTTGAGAACCAATAAACGGTACTTCCTTCTCAACCAACTTTACCGCAGAAGACCCATTCCACGAGTAAACCATATACTTACTGGACGCATTTGTACCATGCTTATCCCACTGGTCAGTCGGAATCTTGTCCTTCGTATTGCAAACGCAAAGCAGTTCTTTGTTTCCGTCGCCGTCAAAATCAATCAGCATAGCCGTCACCAGACCGCTTATAATACTTCCGCTGACAGCACGCTTGCCGTACTTGCTTTGCAGCTGCTCGATCACCGAAACATACGCTTTTGCACGGTTTACCGCATTCTGGTCTACCTTATGCTCGCCGAGATACGCACTGGACGTCGTTCCATCCCATGCGATCGGCACATTGAGCGCCGCAGATACCGCGCGAATCGGCAGATAAGTCGTACCATTATACAGCATTGGCTCTACCGGATTGCCGTTTGCGTCACCCGGATTGAGCTTCTGGTCATCCACATAAATCGTAACACCGCGCTCTACGGTAATGTTCTTCTGTGTCAGCGCGGACGCAAACGGCATACTCATCACCAGTGCTGCACCCAGCAGACCAGCGGTCAGCCGCTTGCCGAATATTTTCATCGTTTGATTTTCATGCCTGTTCACACTTTTTCTCCCCTTTTATATTTTGAATGATAATGGAAACCATGATAACCTGATTATACCACAATTTCCGACTATTTACTATTCTCATTGCATTCAATACATGGATAGGATATAATGAATTTACATTGACACGAAACAGGATAAGGGGTATGAAAATGAAAAAAAGACTGATCTCCATTGCCATGGCGGCTGTTATGGCGGTCGGAAGTATTCCGACGGCAGGCGCACTGCTTGATGGCTTCAACAATCCGTGAGTCCTTTTCCGGCGCCTCGTGGCAGCGCTGCAAGGTGCATTTCATGCGGAATATTCTTGTCTATGTGCCGGAAAGCCTTTGCCGCGGTACTAAAGGAAATCTGTCTGGCGCCCATGGCGGAGATAACGAGAAAGCGCGCATATGATGTGATCGACTCCTACGCCAACCGCTTTCCGAAAGCGGTTCAGTGCCTTGAAGGCGGATTGGAAGATTGAATCGTGAAATTCGGAGACGTACCAGCGTGGTCGGAATCTTTCCGAATGAAAGTTCCTATGTTCGCCTGGTGACAACGTATCTCATGGAATACGCTGAGGACTGGTCTGTCTCCAGAGCCTACATAAGCCATGAATCCATTGCGGCCACACTGACCACCGCAGCTTAACTTCATTTTTCAGGAGCCTTTTTGCGAACTTTACTTGACACGGTCCATTCTTAACACCTTTCTGCTACCTCCTTAGTTTATTCGGTACAAACTAATGGTAGCTGTTATTGGGGGTGCTGACAATGGCTCATTTTTTGTGCCATCGGGGTGCTCACATTTTGGAGCTCTTTTGCTCGACTTTTATTTTACCGAAAAAACCGGGGGCTTCCACGCAAAAAAAGAGTGGAAAGATCTTCACTCTCCACTCTTCAATCTTCACGCTATGAACTTAGTCCGCCCAGTACTTCGCAACATGTGCCTTGGTAACCTCAGCGGCCTTCTTGATGTTCTCCTCGTTGGACAGCTTGTAGTAGTCCGGGCGGAACACCTCCATGGTGCAAACGTCGCCTTCAAAGCCGATCTTCTTGAGGGTATCTGCGTAACGCTTGTGATCCAGGCAGTCACCCGGCTCGCCCGGCCACAGACGCTTCTCGTCGTTATTGTAAGCAGCGCCGCACGGCATATTCTCCATGCCGTTCAGGTGCCATACGAAGATCTTCTTGCCGTCAGCCTTCTCGAGAGCAGCCCACTCGGAAGCCATAGCGTGGAAGTGGTACTGATCGAGGGTGATGCCGACCAGCGGATGATCTACCTCGGTAACGATGTCGTAAGCGTACTCGAAGCGGTTGATGGACATGGTCGGTGCGCCGCAGAACTCGATGGACAGCTTGATGCCGTGCGGCTCAACCTTCTTTACCATCTCCTTGAGGACTGCAACAGCGTCCTCGCGGATCTCGTCAACGGTAGCCGGAACGGTCAGATCCATGGACGGTACAACAACGATCATCTTGCAGCCCAGCTTGTTGCAGTCTGCGATGATCTGGTCGAGCTTTGCCATAACGGCGTCCTTTTCCTCCTGGGTCTGCTTCATGTTGAAGAAGATCAGGGCGTTGTAGGACAGCATCTTCAGGTGATGCTTCGGGTCAGCGAACCATGCAGCCAGATCGTCGATGGTGTACTTGCCGGCAGCGATCTCGCGGTCGAGGCACTCGGACTGGATGTCGATGTAGTCAAAGCCGTACTTCTCGCACAGGTCGAGGTCTTCGAGTACGGAGTGGTTTTCGCAGAAACGGTTGCAGCCTTCGTTAAAACCGATTTTCATAGCAGTAACTCCTTTTAGCGTATCAATTTCGCGTTGTAAAACGCGGTATAGTGGTTAAGGTGATATGCAAGGGCAGTAAAGCAGGAAGCTCGGCCGCCCTTGCGAGTGAGTAGCAATGAATAGAAAATGCGAGGTGGATTACTTCTTGTAGAAGTCCGGGGTGCCGCCGGTAACGACCTTCTCCGGCACACCGGAGGTCTGGGACTTAACCAGAGCGTCAGCGGTGATGGAAGCAACATAGCCGTCCCATGCGGAGGAGCCGCCGGTCTCACCCTTGAGTGCGTGGTCAACCCAGTCCTGAATCTCAACGTCGTAGGAATCAATGAAGCGCAGGATCCAGTTGTCCTCGATCTTGGTGGAAACCTCGTTAGCGTAGCGAACGGTCGGGAAGGACGGGCACGGCAGGTTTACAACGCCGTTCTCACAAACGACCTCGCAGTTGATGTCGTAGCCGAAGCCGCAGTTTACGTTAACCTCGAGCATATTGATGATGCCGCCCTTGGTCTTCATGATCATGATCTGCGGATCCTTCAGCGCGTTCTTAACCTTGCTGTTGGTCTTCGGCATGATGCACTGAACCTCATCCCACTCGTCGTTTACCAGCCACGGCAGAACGTCGATCTCGTGGATTGCGGTATCGGTAACAGCCATTGCGGTGGTGTAGTCGTCGGCAACGCCGTCTGCACGGTGGGTGCACTTGATCACCATCGGGGCGCCGAACTTGCCGGAGTCGATCAGCTCCTTGACCTGACGGTAGCCGCGGTCGTAACGGCGCATGAAGCCAACCTGAACGAGGTGCTTGCCGCCGGCCATCTCGGCCTCAACGATCTCCTTGCCGTCAGCAGCGGTGTTCGCCAGCGGCTTCTCGGAGAATACCGGCTTGCCGGCCTTGATAGCTGCCAGAACCGGACCCTTGTGGAACTGACCCGGGGTGGTAACTACAACAGCGTTTACATCCGGATCGTTGATTGCTTCGTTGAAGTCGGTGTAAACCTTGGTGCCGGCACCGGCGATCTCAGCGCCCTTCTTAGCGCCCTCTTCGAATACGTCGCATACAGCAACGATGCGTGCATTGCGGATGCGGTTCTGGATGCGTTCGATGTGTTCACGGCCGATCATGCCGCAGCCGATCAGTGCAATGTTCAGGTTTTCCATGATGAAGCTCATCCTTTCAAAATATGCCGCTGTACGGCAGAGTTAAAGTCTAACGGATTATGTGCGAGTATTTCGGGAGCCGCAGCATTGCTGCGACCCCTGAAAACTCGGAAAAAGAAGAGAGATTGTGTGTGTCTGTTTTACGCGCGCTTTGCGTTCTTGCGCATGTCGAGTACAACCGAACCGACAATGATAACGCCCTTGACAATGTTGGTCATGTTATCGTCTACCTTCAGCATAACCAGACCGTTATTGATAACGCCAAGGATCAGGATACCAGCCAGAACACCGGATACGCGGCAGATACCGCCGGTGTGGGAGGTGCCGCCTACGGTAGCAGCAGCGATAGCGTCCAACTCGTAGTTCAGGCCGGAGTTGGCCGGATCCGCAGAGCCTGCGCGGCCTGCCAGCAGCATACCAGCGATAGCAGCACACAGCGAGCACCAGATGTAAACCAGAATCAGGTTCTTCTCAACATTGATACCAGCTACGCGGGCCGCCTGATCGTTGCCGCCGATAGCATATACGTTCTTACCAAAGCGTGTCTGGGTCAGCAGGAATGCCGAGATTGCGAACATTACGAAAAAAACAACGATGATGATTGGGAATACGCCGCCAATACGGTACGCACCCAGGAAGCGGAACTGCTCAGACAGGTTAGAAACCGGACGGTTCGTATACATTTTAGCACCTGCACGGCAAATCAACTGTGCAC
>CAKSAI010000231.1 GCA_934434905.1 uncultured Lachnospiraceae bacterium
CGTCCAGTCTGCCCTCGCCAGTTATCACAATGTCTGCCTTCTGCACATATTGCTCCAGTCTGGTTTCCCGCAAAATCAAATCAATACCGTTTTTTAATTTGCCGTTTAAGAAGGACAGAAATGCAAAACCTATTCCCCCTGCTGCACCGGCTCCCGGAGCATCTTTATCCGCACCTGGACGAACACTTTTAACAAGCTTTGCATAATTTAAGAGCCATTTATCCATTTTCGCAACCATTTGCGGGTTGGCTCCCTTCTGTGGGCCAAAAACTGCACTGCAGCCCCTCGGACCGCACAAAGGATTGGTTACGTCACATGCGATGTTAAAAGTACATTCCTTTAACTCCGGCAATGCATGCTCATCTGTGATCTTACAGAGCTCACCCAAACCTTTTCCGCCTAAAGGCACCGGTTCTCCTTTCTCATCGAAAAAACCGAAGCCCAGAGCTTTCAGCATACCAAAACCGCCGTCATTGGTAGCACTTCCGCCGATACCCACAATAAAATTGCGGCAACCCTTCCGAATGGCATCCAAAATAATCTCCCCTACTCCGTAGGTGGTGGTATGCAAAGGATTTCTCTCCTCTGCTGATACCAGTGTAATACCTGCCGCTGCCGACATCTCTATAATAGCCGTCTGACTGCTCTTAATAATACCGTATTCTGCGTCCACAGCCTGGCCCAGCGGTCCCGTCACCCGGATCACCTGCATTTCGCCGCCCATACCGTCTACCAGCGCATGGGCCGTGCCTTCGCCGCCGTCTGCAATAGGGCGTACCATAATTTCCGCGTCAGGATATACCCTTTTTATTCCAACAGCAGCAGCCTGGCCCGCCTGCATAGAAGTCAAGCTGCCTTTGAATGAGTCTATTGCTATCAGTACGTTCATGTTGTTACTCTCCTTATACATTAAATGGAAGAAACCCCTGCAGCTCATAGATATACTTTCCGGAAAGCATATGTTCTTTCACCGCGCGCTCCAATGTCGTGTTTTCCGGAAGCTTCGTCAGATCCCTGCCAAAACCCGGAAACAAAAATGTAAAAACATCCTGTCCGTCGCTTTGTATGGGGCAGCGCAGATAATCGGACTGAAACCGCACAATATTGGATTCTGGCAAAAGCAGATCTGACAGTTGCGGATCCATCAGCCATGAATGACAACAAAATCCCCGAAAATCATACTCTGGAAAAGATGCAGCGAGCACGCTCTTTGCTCTTTGGTAGGAGGCGTGAACGGCTTCCCCGGTCAGTCCAGGCCCCATGGGAATATGTACGCCGATCACCGGACTCTCCGGCCCACAGAGCCGATGCCAATGGGTTTTATCAAGTTTGACCGATCTGAGACATACGTTTCCCCTAACATTGATCGCATATCCTTCAAAATATTGCTCTGTTTCGATAACTGATGCCTTATAGAGAAGATCATCACTTTGTCCCGCAGTCCCCTTCACATAACCGGCACGATTGAATAAACCTTCTTCTGCCAAAAGACAATACGCTCCGTCGTCACTTCGGAAAACTGCCGTGTTTCCTCCCATTGCAGCTTTCACTTCAAATTCCAGCCGCCCGATGGAAAACAGGGTTCCATCAAGGAAATGTTGCGCCCATGCAAAATATGTTTCATCATAAACCGGACGCCCCAGACGGATCTGTGTTACATCAAGTATTCTTTCAAGGCCCAGATAAGTCTTTGCAAGGATATCCTCCGGAATCTTCCGTCTGCGAACCTCTTCCACTGCCTTTGGAATATGCGGCAGCAAAGCAAACAGGGGCATAAGATCATACCCCTGATTCTGTTCCTCCGTCTGTGGCAGAATAATGGATGGAAGTTCCGTCCGAAAAGTGTTTCTGTCTGCCATTGCTTTTTGCAAAAGTACCGTATACCGACAAAGCGGCTCATTCCCCCGTACTTTCTCTGCAGCCTTTAAGACCTCCGGCAGACGATTCAGAAAAAGACCGTAAATGTCATTCAATTCTTCTATGCACTCTTTTTGAACACACTTAAAATCCGATTCTGTTATGCTTTCATCGAGTTTTCTCCATCGCGCCGGCAGCGCACCGGTTTTTAAGCGTTTTTCCATTTCTTCAAGCTTCAGCAATTCCGTGTACTCCTTCCCTCGTGCGTCAGTCCGGATAATATTGATTATGTTCTTCATACCAGGCTTTCACGTCTGCAGCCTCCTTGAACCTGCGGCATGCCTCTGCCTGACGTTCTGCACGCAGACGCAGCAGAACCTGCCCAATCCGTGCACTTGCACCGATCGGATCCCCCTCATAGGAATTCGGATGCTCCATGTTCCAGAGGGTACCGGGATAGATATCCATTTCCAGTAATTTTTCTGCTTTATGATTGGAATAGCCGCTGACTGCATGTATGCGATCCATCGCCACCAATTCCGGGCGCAGCGCCAACAGACAGCTGGTCTCGTCCATTCCGCCATGCCCGTCAGGCCTCTTCTCCTCCACAAATGTCTTCAAGGCCTGTTCATCCTCCGGCAAAAGCTCCGGGAAAATACCGGATCCTTCATTCTGCATGCGCTCCCAAAGCTTTTTCGGATTGACTGCATCCACATCCAAAATCCTCGTCAGAAGAACATAATCTTTTTTCCGATACATCATCGAGCGTTCAAAATAGCCCAAAAGCGCAGCGTTTCCGCCATGGTAATTATATAACAATATTTTTTTAAAACCGTTCCGGGAGATTTCACTGCACAAGTTTTCAAGAAGCTTCAGCATCAACTCCGGTTCCAACCGAACAGATCCCTTCCAATCCACAAGACTGCTGACATCGCCGAACCGAAATGCAGGGAAAACGCATACCGGCTCGATTTTCGATGCCATTTTCACCACCGCTTCCGCCTGTATCACATCTGTCATAACAGGCAGATGCTGCCCATGCATTTCAAAGCACCCTACCGGCACGACACAGAGTCCCCCTGTCTCTTTTATAGCAGCATCAAATTCTTCTTCTCTGAGTTCCTCCCACAACATAATTATGCTCACTCCTTTTCAACATTTTTCATGCATATGTCCCGGCTTTCTCAAGCCTTTTTATTTTTGATATCCCGGAGCAATTCAAGTCCCTCCCGGATCAATAGCTCCGCCGCGCCCGCACGGAAATTGGAACTTCTTGCCTCATATCCGCCCTCCCTGTATGCATCCATCATGGGAAAATACCCCTGATGTCCATTGGTAAGGCAGGTAGGCATCACAATGCCCCAGCCCTTTGCCTTTTTTAATTCTCTGCCAATCCCGTTAAAGGGTTCCCCTGGAATTCCGACGAGCACTGCATCGCCAATTGCAATTCCCGAAAGCTCCATCTCAAAATTCTTTGGCCCGTGTTCTAACCGTAACATACGGTCTGCCTCCGCTACCACTGTAGTCAACATCATGCCGCTGAATGGAATCTCTTCGTCCCTGCCAGCACGGTGGAGCGCATCAATACGGCGCGCCTCCGGAAGTTCCTCCGGTTTCGGCATATTGGAGGGTACAGAGACGGTACGCTGCAGGCATCTGATCTGATCCGCCTCGGTATATTTCACTTTATCATAGACCTGCAGTACTCCGCCTGCTACCACCCGTCCCATATACCGTGCATGGCCGTAGCCTCTCGACACATCGTCAAAATCCATGAACATATCGTTCAGATCACCGCCTGCCGGATGCACATTCACATGGTTTACATCTCCTTCGGCTCCATTAAAGAAAATACATTTTGTCTTTTCCAGAGTCTTCTCTATCGTTCTGCGAAGGAACCCCGGCCAGTCGGCGGAAATCTTGCAGCCACCCACGGTATCCGGATGGCAGGCAAAGCTTACCAGCACTATCGTTTCTGCATCTTCACGGTCAATCCGCAGGACACCCACCTGCTCGTCCACCTGCCCCATGGGTTCTAAGATATCCGGATTATCCACTCCGGGATTCGTCTGAATGCTCCCATCTTTCATGCGAAACCGGCGCAGAAACGCAATATTGGGTGCTGTACCTGTCCCATATCCCATACGGGCAGGCTTTAAATCCTGCACCGCAAGCCTGGCAGCGTCCGCCATCTTATAATATACATCCTGATAATATTCACGGTCAAATTTATTTGTGGAATCCTTTACCAGATTTCCTCCGGTGTGGGTATGGGTCGCATGAATGAAAATACACGCTTCCGGTATATCCGTCAGCTCTGAAATATACTTTCGGAATTCTGCAACGATCTCCCGCTTGTTTCCCTCATTATCCATACTCAGCAACACCGCTTTTGTCTCTCCACAGGAAAGAGCCAGGGCATTGATCTCCAGCTCATCGAGAACCCCCTCGGCAAATCGTGGGTTAAAATAACCCGGCATTCCGGTTCCCATGACCGGTGTTACATTCACACGGGCGAAGCCCGCAAACAGCTTATTCATCGTAATCTCCCATACCATCCTTTAATCAGTAACCTTAATGACGATCTTCGTCATATCTTTCTTATTCTCTATAAATTGCGTAAAAGCATTTTGAATATCATCCATTGGGAAAATATTATCAATAATCAAATTCAATTTTTCAGCTGATATGCTTCCTGTATTAATAGCCGATAAACATTTTTCAAACGCATTGCAATAACGCTTTGTTGTTTCTAATTCGATTTCAGCCGTGCACAAATTTCTGAAGTTGAAAGGAACATCTCCCTGTACATTCCCTACAATTACAATGGTGCCACCGCGCCGTGCCAAATAACTTGTTTGTGATGTCGTCACCTTGTTTCCTGCTGTTTCAAAAACCACATCACCACCCTCACCATTTGTCAGGCGAATTATTTCCTTCACTGAATCACATTCCGAAGCGTTGACAACCTCATCTGCGCCCAGCTTTTTTGCCAACTCCAATCGTTTCGGGAACAGATCACAAACAATAATGCGCGCCGCTCCCCGATGTTTGCAGCAAAGTAACGTACACAATCCAATACATCCTGCGCCTAAGATGATAACGGTTTTTGGCGCTTCGACCCTCCCGATTGCAGCTGCATGCATTCCAACTGCTAACGGCTCCATCAATGCACCCGTCAATGTATTCATACTGTCCGGCAACGGAAACACCGTATCAGCAGGAACAGCAACATATTGGCAGAAAAGCCCATCATTTGGAGGACATGATAAGAACTTCATGTTTTTACAAATATTATATCTTCCCTGCCTGCAAAATTCGCAGTGCCCACATGGTATGCCTGGCTCTATCACAACTTTTTGTCCAATTTCATAATTTTTAACTGCTGTACCCACAGACACAATTTCACCGGAAGCTTCGTGTCCTAAAACCAGCGGATAATTAACTATACGCGTCCCAATCCGCCCTTCTTCAAAAAATTCTGCATCAGACCCGCAAATACCGCAATACTCAATTTTAACCAGCACTTCATTATCTGATATAGCCGGTATATCGAATTCGCGAACCTCTATTTTTTTTAATTCTGTCAACACTGCTGCTTTCATAAGAAAAGATCTCCTTTTTC
>CAKSAI010000232.1 GCA_934434905.1 uncultured Lachnospiraceae bacterium
GCCCAGATGTGTAAGCCAATAGGCCTGAAGCGCTTGCATAAAGGTTTCGGCGGGATATTCCGGAACGCGGCGGCAGTTTTCGGCAATCAGAAGCAGTTCCCTCCGACGGGACGGCTCCGTGGTTTGAGCCTGTGACAGCGCTTCCTCCGCCAGACGGTGTGCATAGATGATCATTCCCTCGCAGACGATGATGGCGGCTTCATAAAACAGCTTTTTATCAATATCCAACTGCTTGGCATCCGCATCCATGGCGGCAATATGCCTTTGCGCCTCCTGAATGATGCTTCTAAGTCCGCGGTTCATCACCATGCCATAGTCTGCCAGAATGTGGCCGTCACCGGTAGAAACATGAGCGGCACAGGAAATGACCTGATTCATGCTGTGACTATCCCAGTCGAAGCCCTCCTGATAGGAAAGCGGTAGAATTTCGTGCAGAAGATTTGTTACCAGATCTTCGTGGGTTTTTCCAGTCCAATAGGACTCCAGTTCACCCACCATGCTGCGGACCTGTTCCGGCACCTGAAACGGCTCCAAGGGTCGGTTAGGGAGCCAGTCCAGCTCCTTACGGAGCCAAGCAATGCCGAATTCTGGGAAAAGCGGTGCGCTCCGGGGATTGCTGGCGAAGTTGCCCACAATCAATTCCCCATCGCTGATCCGCACGGTCATATTTTCCAAAAGCTTATAAAAAGCCTTTGCCCTCCGAATAATTTGCGGCTGTCCCTCTGTTTCCTGATAGGAAACGGTCAGCCAATGTGCCCGCTCCGGGCAGACAGCCGGCTGGTGCGAAAAGACGGTGCGCTTCAGATTCTCTGTACGATGTGTCATGTTGACCTCCTCCATTTCAATTTTGCAGAGTTCTGTTTGTGAAATATGCGATGTGAAAATAATTTTCACATGAAATTCACTAAATAGATAATAAAGAAAATCAAGTAGCAAATCAAGTATAAACACAGGAAAAATGAAAGAAAATTTGTGAAAATTTCATAGTTTATATTGACCAAACAAAACAAATGCAGTATATTAGCATTGATGGAACTGAAAACGGTGTGAAAAGTGAAGAGTTGTAATCTGAACGCGGAGAATGGAGAATGGCATGACGTTAAAGGAGATTGCGAGGTTGGCAGGTACTTCTCCGGCTGCGGTTTCCCGATATACCAACAAAAGCGGCTATGTAAGTGAAGAGAAGAAGGAACGGATCCGTCAGGTATTGGCAGAATGTGACTATCAGAAGCGTGACCGTTCCACAGGTGGGGCCTATGCGGGAAGAACGGTTCTTGTAATCGCGGATACGCTGAGTGCCAGTGATGCCTATATTGAATATATCCGGGGTATCCATGAAACGCTGGACAAGGCTGGATATGATATGTATCTTTTCCTCAGCGGCAGGCGTCCGCAGTTGGAAACCGATCAGCTGCTTCGCGGGCAGAAGATCGGCTTTGCCGGCGCCATGATGATCAGCGCCATTGAATCCGACCGTTTGGCACGGACAATCTCACAGGCTGCATTTCCCATTGTGGTGCTGAACCGCAATTTAAGAGGGGTGAATGTGGATACGGTGGTTTTGGATAATTACAAGGTTGGCTACTTTGCCACGCAGTTCCTGCTCTCTAACGGACATCGCCGAATTGTGCACTTGGCGGGATTGAAGGATTCCACGGCGTCACAGGACAGAGCGGCAGGCTTTCTGGATGCCATGCGGGACGCGGGGGTAGATGTGCCGCCGGACGCGGTGGTTTTCGGTGATCACTCGTATGAGAAGGGCTATGAGTTTGGCAGCTGCTTTGCACGGGAGCGGCAGCGGCCCACTGCGGTTTTTGCCGCCAGCGATATGATGGCGCTGGGCTTTGTGGATGGCATTTATGAAAACGGGCTGCACTGTCCGGAGGACGTCAGTATCATCAGCACAGAGAATACGCGGAATCTGGTCAGCGGAAAGGTGCAGATGACCACCATCGGCTATAATAACCGCGTTATTGGGCGGACAGCCGCAGAGCTGTTTCTTGGGCGGTGTCAGGAGCCGGAGGGAGAGCGGAAATCCGTATCCTTTATTCCGCAGATTGTTGAGCGAAAGAGTGTCAGGAAAATCCATGCAGCGTCCGCTGCTGAAAAGGAGGGGTGAACAAGGTGAAGATCCTGATTGTAGAGGATGAGTGGTTGATTCAAGAAGGATACAAAGCCATGCTCTCCGACGGCGATTTTGAGATCGTGGCAGTGGCGGGGGATGCTGGGGAGGCCATCGAGATATTCAAGAGACTGCATGATCAGATTGATTTGGCCATTGTAGACATCAATATTCCGGAAATGGATGGAATCGAAGTGATTGAGCAGTTTAATCAGTACTGCCAGATTCCCTGCGTGATTGTTACAGGCTACTGTGATGAAGTTCTGATTAAGCGGGCCAGCAATGCGGGGGTATTCGGATATCTCCAGAAGCCGGTAGACCGCTATGACCTTCTCAGTGCCATCAGCGTTGCGCAGGAACGCTTTCAAAAGCTGCATCAGCTTCAGATTGAAGTGGTCAATTCTCAGAAGGCGTTGGAGGATCGCAAGGTGATTGAACGGGCGAAGGGCATTCTGATAGACAAGTTTGAGATTAAAGAGTGCGATGCCATGAAATTCCTGCAGAAGAAGAGTAAGGATCGTAACAAAAAATTGGCTGAGATTGCCAGGGAGATTATCCGGGCGGAGCAGCTTTTGAATATCTAACGGGATTGACCTATGGAAAACAGCATTTTCAAAATTCAGGGCCTGAACCTTTTTGATAAGCGAAGCCGCACTGCATTCAGAAACCTTTCTTTTGAACTGCGGCCAGGAGAGGTTCATGCCATTATCAGTACGCAGGTGTTTACGTTAGACCGTCTGCTGGATATGCTTTGCGGAAAGCCGCCCTATCCCACCTCCGGTTCGATTACCTGCTTGGGAAAAACCTATGCGGCGGACACCTTTCTGCGGAATGACAAACCGATTTCTTATATCCTGCGTGAAAATATGTTGTATGATGATTTTCGCGTATTGGACAACATCAACTTTCGAGAACTATTTTCTTTCCACTATAGAAGGGAAGCCCGGCGGAAGGCCTGCCAAGCGGTATTGGACGAAGTATCGCTGGATATTGATTTGGACCAGCTGGCGGCGGATTTGTCTCCGGAAAACAGGAAGATGGTGGAATTCCTGAAATTTTTCCTGAACAGTAATCAAATTGCAGTCGTGTATGAGCCGGTGATCCGTTTCAGCGGCGGCTACATGCTGAAGCTGAATCGACTCATCAATATGTATAAGGAAAAAGGGAAGTCCATTATTTTCCTCACATCCTCTGCGGATGACGTCCTGAAAATTGCGGATCGGATCTCTGTGCTCGACCGGGATCAGATCAACAAGACTTATGGCATTGAGGAAATTTACAAAAATCCGAAAAAACTGTTTGATCTGCTGGTCGGCTGGACCCATATTGACAACGTGCCGGAGGACCGGTATCTGGAAGATTTTGATTCACTGGTACAGATCCGCAATATTTCTTTTTCCTCGTATGAATTGAGCAATGTCCTTCAGACGCTGGCGATGAATATCCGCCGGATTGAACGGGCGGATTACTGCAATATCTATTTGAACTATAACGAGGATATTTTGGTTGTCTCAACAGAGGATGAGGAATGCCGGTTGATTCCCCGAGTTGAATTTGTCCGGCATTTTCTGCACAGTAACTCTGAAGTGGCAGTTTTCCAGCGAAGCAGCGATAACTACAGGGAACTGCTTGAGCAGGGCGTGGAGTGCGGAACCTTTGTATGCTTTCCCATTGCGCTAGAGGGTATCCGGTCCGGCCTACTGATGATTGGCTACAAGTCAGAGAGGACTATTACCCAAAATGATGAAATTCTTATGGTATCGCTGGCCAAGGAAATCACATTGGCTATTGAGACCTCCCGGCTGCTGGGTCGGTCAACACTTCTGCAGGAAAGCCATCACCGGATCAAAAATAATCTGCAGTCAATCATCAACCTGCTGTATATTCAGGAGGAGACGGCCAAGCAGCGAGGTGATTACGGCGTTTCGGCCTATGTGAATGCGGTGGTGGATCGAATTAAGAGCATTGCCATTGTCCATGATCTGATTGCTAAGGAAAAGACCAACAGTTTTATTTTGCTGAAGGATGTGATCCGGCATATTACCAATATCTACAGGCAGACAGAAATTCAATTTACAGTTTCATCTTGTAATATCAACCTCCCCTACGGAATTGCCACCAATGTGGCGCTGCTGATCAATGAAATCATAAGTAATTCCGTCAAGCACGCGTTTCAGAATCAGGCTGATAAACGAATCGATATTGAATGCCGTCGGGAGGGCGATGACATTTACATTTGCATTCAGGATAACGGCTGCGGGCTGCCGCCGGATTTTGACATCCGCTGTGCAAAAAGCATAGGAATGTCCATTGTCCGTTCTACTCTCGGTGAACTGAGGGGAAGCATTCGCTTTGACTGTACAAAGGGGACTTTAGTGGAAATGCGGCTGCCGGAAGAAAAATTCAATGTTTTGACCTTTTAACCAAAAAGTGTGTTAAAGGCTTGTTTAGTAAGCTGAAAAAGAAAAAGCCTGCCTAAAATTGTTGACAGGAAACCGGGAAATATGCTATTGTATCAACAGAAACAAAAGTAAATACTCCGTGTGGTACATTTATGGCAGATGTGCCCCACAAAAAGAGGTTAAGGAAGCCCTTGTTTTTGCACAAGGGCTTCTTTTTGCGTTTTTACGGGTAAATGGACCGGTTGCTGTGTTTTTCTGCGTTGAATTTTTAGAGTAAGGAGGTCGAGGGATATTGCAAAGCGATTATATCATCGAAATGCGCGGGATCATCAAAGAGTTTCCTGGCGTCAAGGCCCTTAACGGAGTGGATCTGCTGGTGAAAAAGGGGCAAGTTCATGGCCTTGTAGGCGAAAATGGCGCGGGAAAGTCCACTTTGATGAAAATCCTCAGCGGCATTTACCAGAAGGATAGCGGCGAAATCCTGATAGACGGTCAGAGGGTGGATTTCAAGGATGCTTTGGAAGCCAGACACCACGGTATCGGATTGGTTCATCAGGAGCCGCAGATTGTGCCGACCATTTCCATTGCGGAAAACATCTGCTTGGGAGGACTCCCTCACGGGAAATTTTTGCTGGATCAAAAAATGCTTTTGGAAAAAAGCCAGCAGTATTGTGATTACGTAGGCATTCACAAGCATGTAACGGCAAAGGCACAGTGGCTGAATATGGGCGAGCGGCAGCTTCTTCAATTTGCAAGAGCGTTATTTTACGGCTCCAGAATTATTATTATGGACGAGCCTACTTCCAGTCTGACAGAAAAGGATAAGGAGCACATCTTTGCTATTGTCCGGAAGCTGCAGGCCGAGGGTGTGACCTTCCTGTATATTACCC
>CAKSAI010000233.1 GCA_934434905.1 uncultured Lachnospiraceae bacterium
CTAAATCGCCAATCAGCCTCTTACGAGCAAGCTCGACGATTCTGATGGCGGATTTATCTGTGGCTGTGAATAGTAACCTTGAACGACCAAAATCCGCAATCGTGATTTTACGAAATATATGCGTTATATATGGTAAGGTACAGATACGTTTTGGTCGATTGCTTCATATAAATGAGGCCCCCTGGGCCTCGCTACATAGGCGGGATGAAATGAACGTGACGTATATGGTAAGGTGCAGCGACGGGACACTGTATACCGGGTGGACCAATGATATTGAAAAGCGGCTGGAGGCGCACAATCATGGCCTGGGCGCCAAATACACCAGGAGCCGCATTCCGGTGGAACTGGTGTATCGGGAGTGCTTCGAGACGAAGCAGGAGGCCATGAAGCGGGAGGCCGCTATCAAGAGGCTGTCCAGGGCGGACAAGCAGAAGCTGGTAGAGAGCTATCAGGCGGACAAGCAAAAGCTGGTGGAGAGCTATCAGGCGGATAAGCAGTGCTGATTACAGCACCGGCATGTTCGCAACGAAAAAGTACATCATGATAAAGTGGCATATGCTTCCGGCCATCACGAAGAGGTGGAAGATCTCGTGGGAGCCGAAATTCTTGTGCCGTGCATTAAAGATAGGAAGCTTCAGTGCATAGATGATGCCGCCCACTGTATAGATGATACCTCCGGTCAGCAGCCAGAAGAATCCTTCTCTGGAAAGGGAATTAATCAGTTGTGTAAATGACAGCACGCACACCCATCCCATGGCAATATACAGAGCCGAGGAAAACCATTTGGGGCAGGTGATCCAGAACGCCTTCACAAGGATTCCGGCCAGGGCGATCCCCCATACCAGAGCTAGCAAGGTGTAGCCTGTCCGGCCACCCAGCACGATGAGACATATCGGCGTATAGGTTCCGGCAATCAGCACGAAGATCATGATGTGATCCATCTTCCGCAGGATCCGGTTGGTGCGCTCCGACAGGTTCAGTGCATGGTAGGTTGCACTGGCTCCATAGAGCAGGATCATGCTGAGAATAAAGATTCCCAGGGAAATCAGATGGATATTGTCCGGGTTCATGGAGGCCTTGATCAGCAGTGGGACGGCAGAAAACATCGCCATCAACATACCAATAAAATGAGTAATGGAACTTCCCGGATCTTTTAAATGAAATTTCATGATATCATCTCCTGTTCTTGATAAGTAGTAACTTAAAAATTATAATGTAGTTTTAAAAACTACATATCAACTAAGGAGATACTACCACATGCAAATAGAAATGTCAACATATATTTGTTGACTTTATTTCCATATTCTGTTATGATAAGCCACAGCGCATAAAATAAAAACCGGGGAACGCGGCATTATAGCGGCATACCCGGTTTTCTTATTTCGCTGAAATAAGAACGCTCCGCGGGATCGCACTGCGGCGGAGAGGAATATTGTTGCGGAAGCAACCCGCCGCAGGCGGAGAAACCTGCGGAGCAGGTTTCTATTATAGAGAGGATATCATATGGAAAAAATCAGATTTGAAGAACTTAACTTATATCCGCAGATATTGCGGGGAATTGAGGAAATGGGTTTTGAGGAGGCAACTCCCATCCAGGCCAGGGCGATTCCGGTCATGATGGAGGGAAATGATGTTATCGGGCAGGCGCAGACCGGAACCGGGAAGACGGCGGCCTTCGGGATCCCGCTTCTGCAGAAGGTGGATGTCCAGGACAAGAGAACCCAGGCTATCGTGCTTTGTCCGACCAGGGAGCTGGCGGTACAGGTGGCGGAGGAGCTTCGCCATCTGAGTAAATACATGCATGGCGTTAAGATTCTGCCGGTGTATGGCGGCCAGGATATCGGCAAGCAGATCCGTTCCTTAAAGGGCGGCACTCAGATCATCATCGGGACGCCGGGACGTGTCATGGATCACCTGCGCCGGAAAACGATCCGCTGTGATTTCGTTCACACCATCGTGCTGGACGAAGCGGACGAGATGCTGAACATGGGCTTTCGGGAGGATATCGAGACAGTGCTTGGGTATCTTCCGGAGGAACGGCAGACCGTGCTTTTTTCAGCCACCATGCCGGGACCGATCCTGGAGATTACCAAGAAATATCAGAAGGACGCCGTCACCATCAAGGTGGTAAAGAAAGAGCTGACCGTGCCCAGCATAGAGCAGTATTATTATGATGTGAAGCGGAAGGATAAGGTGGAGGTTTTAAGCCGTATCCTGGATGTGTATAATCCGAGGCTTTCCCTGGTGTTCTGTAACACCAAGCGCATGGTGGACGAGGTAACGAGTGCGCTGCAGGGGCGTGGATATTTTGCAGAAGGGCTTCATGGAGATATGAAGCAGGCGCAGCGTGACCGGGTCATGAACAGCTTCCGAAACGGAAAGATCGAGATCCTGGTAGCTACGGACGTGGCGGCCAGAGGTATCGATGTGGATGATGTGGAGGCAGTCTTTAACTTCGACCTGCCCCAGGATGACGAGTATTATGTGCATCGTATCGGACGGACCGGACGCGCGGGCAAGAGCGGGCAGGCCTTTACCTTCGTCAAGGGGAAGGAAGTCTATAAGATAAAGGATATCCAGCGTTACTGCAAGGCCAAGATCCTGGCAAAGCCGATTCCCAGCATGGATGACGTGACCCAGATCAAGCTGGAGAAGATCATGAACCGCATCGGCACGGTCATCGAGGAAGAGGACCTAACCAAGACCATTGATGCGGTGGAGAAGTACGTCAACGAATCCGATTACACGGCCATGGACATCGCAGCAGCATTCTTGAAGCTGGCGCTGGGCGGCAAAGAGGAGCAGCAGGCGGCACCGACAGAATTCGAGTTCGGCGATACCGGCGCGGAGGAAGGCATGGTGCGTCTCTTTATCAATATCGGAAAGAAGCAGAATGTAAAGCCGGGAGACATCCTGGGCGCTATCGCCGGCGAGAGCGGCATCCCCGGCAAGCTGGTGGGAGCCATCGACATGTACGATAATTATACCTTTGTGGAGGTGCCCAGGGAGTACGGGAAAGACGTCCTGAACGCCATGGCCAATGCCAAGATCAAGGGGAAGACCATCAGCATCGAGCCGGCGAATCAGAAATAGGCAATATTAATTAAGGGAAAAACCGTTTCGAAGAATGGTGTTCCAGTTACTTTTTTGATAGAGGAAACGTACGACAATTACTAACTTCCGATCCTCGTCAATCGTGTAAAATGCAAGATAATTATTTACAATGACAAAACGGATGCCCCAGCTTGCTAAAACAGGATCGTCTGCTAGACGAAATTTTTCCGGCAAATCAGAAAGGGAGTTGATTTGTTTCGCAGCTTCGTCTAAAAGATGGTCTGCCGCATCCGGGTTTTTAAGATTAAATTCAATGTAATCAACAGCGCCCATAATGTCATGTTCGGCTGTAGAAGTAATATGGATTTGGTAACTCATCGTCTGCGACAACTCCTAATGTCAGCCATAGCGTCAGAAAAGGGACGGGTATTGCCAGAAGTAATATCATCCATTCCTTTTTTGATTTGACTGTATAGTTCAAAGCGACTGGTTAATTCTTCGTAGGCTTCAATGCTCATAACGGCAAGGTCGCCTTTCCCGTTCTTCGTAATAAAAACCGGTTCAGGATAATTATGACAAAATTTTGAAATTTCGTTGTAGTTGTTTCTTAAATCAGCACTTGATTTGATTGCTGGCATGAAACCACCTCCTTATTTGATAACAAAATTATACATGAATTTTGTTATGGAGTCAATAGGATATGTTAGTAGTGTTAGCAGGAAGATCATATTTATTCAATAGTCTCAGAACAGACTATCTGGAAGAACCGTATCTGCCAAGAAGCTCATGACACATAAGTCCTGTTTCGCCGCCTCCCTGAGAGCGCTGTAAATACCGTTAATCCGTTCCTCACGAATAACCGGAACCGATGAGGTGCAGACAAGTTCTGCATCCCATCCCGTTTGCCCTTCCAGAAAGCCTTCTTCCGAAACCTTATAAAGAGAGCAGTTCTTTCCCGCATATATCCTTTGAAAAGCACCCGGATAGCATTCATAGAGAACAGGGATTCCGTCGACTTCGTCCATCAACAGGTCAAAATCGTCCTTCGGTGCGCCAAAGCAAATTGCAGTTATTCTGCTCCTTATAGCGTAAACATACTCCGCTCCGTGGGTTGATGGGCGAGGCGCAAGCTCACGCAGACCAGAAATCTTTGATGCATGATAAAGCATATTGCGTCCTCCGGCAAATTCTCTTTTTTAAGAATGTCAATAAGTTGCTTCAAAATTATGCGCTAACAAAAGCATTTCGCGATTTTAAATAAATATCAATATCATTATTGATATATTGATATCCGGTGGTATGCAGGATATCGTAGAATTCATTCAGATAGTCAAACACACCATAGCGCCGGAAAAGCTCTGCTGTTTGTTTTCCGGTTAAGGCTTTATGCACCTTGTAATTTTCAATGCAAAATATCGCAAAATCCGTTTTCTGACTCATGATATCCCCTCCTTATACATCGGGAAAAACAATACTTCCCGTCTGTTCCTCTTGCTCCAAAAGCGAGTAAAGCATATCTGTACTGTACTGCCAAATCTTTGTATCTTCCTGTTCGAGTGCAGCATAAAGCTTGGATGCATACAACTTAGCAATCGCTTCTTCTTCTGAAATATTTTTCTTTTTGGCTATCATACCGACAAGATCGGCACTAATATACGGCATAATGGCGATAAATTGTTCTTGTTCCATCATTACTCCTCCGATCTGACTTCTTTTGATTCAATAAATTTAACAAAGGAAAGCATCTTTGCAGTATGAAAAGTCCACTGATCCTGTAAGACCTCTGTTTTCAGCCGTTTTATCGTTTCTTCCGCATCCAGGACGCCGGTTTCAAAAAGGCGGATGGAGCGGTAAACATTATCATCCGCCACAGGCCCGATATGCATATCAAATGCCTCCTCTATCACTTCGCCCCTGCGGTTTCTGACAACGAATTGCAACCATTCCATATCAGCGTTAGAAAAACGGTGGATATGTGTTTGCTGCTGTGCCGCTTCAAAATCAAATGCATAAACCGAAACATATCCGATACTCCTGTTTTCTCTGCGCATCTTTATTCTTGCCCATCGCTCGGCCTGCCGCTCAGATGTTGTTGTATAAAATCCGGTTCCGAAATCAAGGAAAGTGTCACTGATGCGGATCTCTGGCTTTTCTACAAGCGCGGTACTTCCGTGATAAATAATCATGCGAGTCCCTCCAATATTTTATGAATCGCTTTCTGCTCCTGTTTTAAGGCAGATAGCATTTCCGTATAGTGTTTCCGAAGCGCAAGCTTATCTCGAAGCGCAGACACGGTCTTGGCATCCTTGCCAATGTATTTAT
>CAKSAI010000234.1 GCA_934434905.1 uncultured Lachnospiraceae bacterium
CACCCACGGCGCCGATGATGGTGACCTCCTCGCCTTGGGAGAGATGCACCGAAAGGCCGCAGCCTTCGATGATGTCAGTTACTTGCTTGATGGATGAGGCCGCAGCCTTTGGTTTCATTACTATAATCATGATTCATACCTCTGCTATTTCTTAATGATATCCTATCATAATCCTTTTGAAAAGAAAAGTCAACACACCAACGCGTTAAAGTGCGAAAAATCAGCATAAAAAGCGTATTCCGATTTTTTTGGGAAAAAATCAATAAAATAGTTGTAATGCTTCCGGATATTTAGTAAAATATAGCTATCACAAAATATGTAGTATTGGAGGAATTGGCATGAAAGTTTACACAACGGACAAGATCAGGAACGTAGTTTTATTAGGACACGGAGGCTGCGGGAAGACGACATTGGTAGAGGCCATGGCATATTTATCCGGTCTTACAACCAGAATGGGGAAGGTCACGGATGGGAATACCATCAGTGATTATGATAAGGAAGAAGCCAAGCGTCTCTTTTCTGTGAATACTTCTGTGGTTCCGATTCTATGGGAAGATCACAAGATCAATATTCTGGATACACCGGGATATTTTGGCTTTGTAGGTGAGGTAGAGGAAGCTGTCAGCGTGGCCGATGCGGCGATCATTGTGGTTTCCGGCAAGGCAGGTATCGAGGTTGGCACGAAGAAGGCATGGGAGATCTGTGAGAAATACAAGCTTCCGAGAATGTTCTTTGTGACGGAGATGGATGTAGACAACGCAAGCTTCCGTCAGGTGGTGGAGGATCTGCAGGAGCTGTACGGCAAGCGGATCGCGCCCTTCCACTTCCCAATCCGGGAAAATGAGAAGTTTGTAGGTTACGTGAATGTGGTGAACCAGACCGCCAATCGCTGGAATGATAAGGGTAAGGTAGAGGAGATGCCGATGCCGGAGTATTCCAAGGAGTATCTGGAGAAGTACCGGGAGGTTCTGATGGAGGCTGTGGCCGAGACCAGCGAGGAGTTCATGGATCGCTATTTCTCCGGGGATGAGTTCTCCGAGTACGAGATCCGGACCGCGCTCCACACCAACGTCGGAGAGTGCAGCATCATTCCCATGTCCATGGGTTCCAGCATCCTGGTACAGGGTATCTACACGCTGCTGGATGATATCATCAAGTATCTGCCCAGCCCGGAGAAGCGTCCCTGCACCGGTGTGAACCTGAAGACAAACGAGGTATTCGAAGGAAACTATGATATTTCCAAGCCGAAGTCAGCTTATATCTTCAAGACGATCGTGGATCCCTTTATCGGAAAGTATTCGCTGATCAAGGTGAATTCCGGCGTTATCAAGACGGATGATGTGCTCTATAACCAGGATAAGGATATGGACGATAAGATCGGCAAGGTCTACGTTATCCGGGGCAACAAGACGGAGGAGGTTCCTGAGCTGCATGCCGGTGATATCGGAGCTCTGGCGAAGCTTAGCAAGGTGGGAACCAGAGATACGCTGTCCACCAAGGCGAACCCCATCATGTACGGCAAGACCCAGATGTCGGTTCCTTATACATACATGCGTTATAAGGCCAAGAATAAGGGAGATGAGGACAAGATATCCCAGGCCTTCCAGAAGCTTATGCAGGAGGATCTGACCCTGAAGGTGGTAAATGACAGCGCTAACGGCCAGACACTGGTATATGGTATCGGCGATCAGCACATCGAGGTTGCGGTCAGCAAGATGCTGGAGAAGTACAAGGTGGAAGTGGAGCTTAAGAAGCCCAAGATTGCATTTAAGGAGACGATCCGCAAGAAAGCAGATGTAGAGTATAAGTATAAGAAGCAGTCCGGCGGCCATGGCCAGTATGGACACGTCAAGATGACCTTCGAGCCCTCCGGCGATCTGGAGAAGCCCTATGTATTCGAGCAGATCGTGGTTGGCGGCGCTGTGCCGAAGAACTATTTCCCGGCAGTGGAGAAGGGAATCCAGGAGGCAGTTGTGGCCGGACCTATGGCAGCTTATCCGGTGGTCGGAGTCAAGGCTGTACTCTACGATGGATCCTATCATCCGGTAGATTCTTCGGAAATGGCCTTTAAGACGGCAGCACGTCAGGCCTTTAAGAAGGGCTTCATGGAGGCTTCTCCGGTTCTGTTAGAGCCGATTGTAACCATGAAGGTGGTTGTGGATGAGAAGTATACCGGAGATGTAATGGGTGATCTCAACAAGCGCCGGGGCCGCGTGCTGGGTATGAATCCGGTGGAGGGCGGCAAGACCGAAGTGGTTGCGGATGTGCCCATGATGGAGATCTACGGTTACATGACGGATCTTCGTTCCATGACCGGCGGTAGCGGAGACTTCTCCTATGAGTTCGCCCGTTACGAGCAGGCACCCACCGACATCCAGGAGAAGGAAGTAGCTGCCAGAGCCAGCAAACTGGATAATAGTGAGGACTAGACAGGAAATGAGTAGTAACAGAGTTATATTCCATAAGGGGATGCTTGACGGCATCCCCATTGGTTTGGGCTACCTGGCGGTTTCCTTTTCGCTGGGAATTGCCGCGAAGAATGCCGGGCTGTCCCCGGCGCAGAGCTTTCTGGCCAGCATGCTCTGCAATGCTTCTGCCGGAGAATATGCCGGCTTTACCCTGATCGCTGCAGGTGCAGCATATCTGGAGCTGGCTATTATGACACTTATTGTAAATGCAAGATATCTCCTTATGAGCTGTGCCATGAGCCAGCGTATGGCGCCGGGAACGCCTCTCTATCATCGGCTGTTTATGGCTTTTGACATCACGGACGAGCTCTTTGGCATCGCGATTGCGCGGCCAGGGTATCTCAATCCTTTCTATACATATGGTGCAATGATGGTCGCCATTCCCGGCTGGGCAGTCGGCACGGCATTGGGAACGTTGGCGGGAAATATCCTTCCGCTGCGCTTAGTCAGCGCCCTTAGTGTTGCACTCTACGGCATGTTTATCGCAATCATTATTCCTCCGGCCAGGAAGAACCGGGTGGTGGGGGTTCTGGTGGCGGTCAGCTTTCTGGCAAGCTTTCTGGCAACCTGTCTGCCTTTCGTCTCAAAATTGTCTGAGGGAATGCGGACGATCCTGCTGACCGTGCTTATCTCGGCGGCAGCAGCGATCCTGTTTCCGAGAAAGGAGGAATTATGACACATAATGTATATATCTATATATTGATCATGGCTGGTGTTTCCTTTGCCATTCGTGCGCTGCCGCTGACGTTGATACGAAGGCAGATCAAAAACAGGTTTCTGCAGTCGTTTTTGTATTATGTACCTTATGTTACGCTGGCGGTAATGACATTCCCGGCAATTCTTTCGGCTACTCAGAGTCCTATTTCCGGGGCACTCGCCCTGGTTGTCGGAATTGTCGCGGCATGGTTTGGAGCCAGTCTGCTTCAGGTGGCAGTTTCCTGCTGCGCCATTGTGCTGTTGTTAGAAATATTTTTGATATAATGAAGAAGGAGACAAAAGAAAAGTATGATTGTAAAACAGTATATCAAGGATTTTGAAAAATTAGGGTTTGGCATGTTTGTCCACTTCGGGCTGTACAGCCTCCTGGGAAAGGGCGAGTGGGCCAAACAAATACTCAATATTTCGGATGAAGCGTATTATCCTTTGACGGAGCAGTTTGATCCGAAGCCGGACTGGGCCAGGGAACTGGCAAGAACAGCCAGAGAGGCCGGGTGCAAATATGTCACACTGACTACCCGCCATCATGATGGCTTCTCCCTGTATGATACCTGTGGACTGAATACCTACGATGCACCCCATGCAAAGTGCGGGCGCGATCTGGTGCGTGAATTCGTGGATGCCTGCCGGGAACAGGAGCTGATCCCGTTCTTTTATCATACGTTGCTGGACTGGCATGAGGAGCATTACAAAACAGATTTTCCGAAATACCTGGAATATCTGCGTGCCAGTGTAGAAATACTTTGTAAGAACTACGGGAAGATCGGCGGATTGTGGTTTGATGGTATGTGGGACAAGGCAGATGCAGATTGGGAAGAGGACGCCCTCTATGGTCTGATCCGCAAGTATCAGCCGGATGCCATGATCATCAACAACACCGGATTGTCGGCATTGGGAGCGCTGGGCCATATCGAACTGGACAGTGTGACCTTTGAGCGGGGCAAACCAAGGCTCATAAACATGGAAGGAGCGCCCAAGTATATTGCCAGTGAAATGTGCGAGGTATTCTGCGATCATTGGGGATATGCAGAGCAGGACTTCAACTATAAGGCTCCGGCCCGCATGATCGAGGAGCTGGCAGAATGCCGCCGCTATGGATCCAACATGCTGATGAATGTAGGACCCATGGGCGATGGGAGCATACGTCCCATGGATGCGGCGACACTTGGGATTATGGGGGAATGGGTGCACCTTTATGAGGAGGCCATTCGCACACCACGTCCTGTGTCCGTTGAAATCGCCGGGAAAAAGGACGATTTCCTTTTAAAAGACGGAAAGAACTATTATCTGTTCTGCTATCACCTTCCCATGCAGGCAGACCCCAATGTGGCAAGAATTGGCGAGGCGGATTATAAGGACAGCTTTGAGCTGACGGAGCGGATTCGCGCCATAAACTGGCTGGACAATGGAGAAGCAGTGGAATTTAGCCAGGAGGGGAATCATGTGACGGTTCAGACAGTTCCCTTCTGTTATGGGCGAAACCTGGTGGTTCGCGTAGCAAAGGTTATGTGTGAGTAGGCGTGGCCTACACCATCTCAATCACACCGCAGCCGATCATAGGGCCGGAGTTCCCGGAGGGCTGTGTGGTGAAATCATCCGGATTCCGGTGTACGATTACCGTGTGGCCCAGGATGTCCCCCCACTTGAAGCGGTCGGAGAGAAAGACGCTCCAAGCGAATCCGTCATGGGTGGCGAAGAGGGGCAGCATATCTCCGGCATGGGCGGGATGTTCACAGCCGCCGGGATTGTAATGACCGTCTGCATCGGCGAAGGGCTCTTCCGCCGTACCGGTGCAGGCGGTTCCTGCATGGATATGGAAGCCGAAGACATGGTTGCTGCAGATGGGATTTTCCACCGGCAGGCCGTAGATCTCCGGGTTGACAAGGACGCCGCCCACAACGGGATAGAAGCGGACAATTCCATGCAGGTCGGGATATTCGCCGCTGCCGTGGATCGTGGCATAGGCGGCGGGCGTTTCATAGAGCAGGTTGTTCAGATAGTTTAGTCCTGGATTAAGTTCCATAGAGGCTCCAAAATAATTGTGTTCAGTAATTACTATATGCACGGGGCGGGGATCGGTGAGAGAAAACAGTTACTATCTACAGTGACGGTTAATATAAGAAAAGGTGAAATGTCAACTCCACCCTTGACAAATCCACCACGTGTGATAAACTTTTTAA
>CAKSAI010000235.1 GCA_934434905.1 uncultured Lachnospiraceae bacterium
CATCCGTGTAGGCGCAATCGCTGACAATGGCTTTCACCTGGGATGGCAGATCCTCCCCGGACATCATCAGGGAGCATGCAGCCCCCATGGACTGGCCGTGGATGACAATTTCTGCCTCCGGATCACGGCTTAGAATTTCAGAAAGCCAGAGCATGTTGTCCAGGCGGTCGATCCAGCCCATACCGATGAAATCGCCCTCACTGTCGCCGCTGCAGCGCATGTCAGGAACCATGGCATAATAGCCCTGCTTCACGTATTGGCAGGCGATAGGATAGAGCTCCTCCTTCCATCCGGTGTAGCCGTGAAGAAGCAGTACCCATTTGTGGGAGGTGTCAGACGGATCAGAAGGATTGGGAGAGAAGGCTACACCGATCAATCGGTAGTTGTCCTCCGTGGTTACGGTGAGTTTCTCCGCCTGGACAGTTTTCAGCCATTCTCTGGTCTCCTCCAGAGAGGCGGCGCGATTGTTCTGTATATCGTCTGTCTGAACCAGCGCCTCGATGCTGACATCGGTCACGGTTTCGAAAACCTCTGTTTTTTCCATAAAAGAAGGAACCAGAGCAAGGCTTACCAGGAAGTAGCAGATGATCCAGTAGAGGATGAACAGTACAAGCAGAATCCCAATCAGGATCTTCCAGCGCCTTCCCAGTCGTTTGTGTCCTTCGCGTGTCTTTTCCTGTAAAGTGTTTTGTGTATTCTTAAATGCTCTCATACGTATCAGATCCTTGGTGCTAAGTGCTCATTCGTGCAAGCATGATTCACATTTTTTTATAAATCTGTCTGGTTCGAAACCGTTCAGATAGAGGAAGAATTCAGATAATCCACCTGTTCATCGGTGAGCATATCGATCTTCTTCCCGAGGAAGGAAAGCTTCCTTCTGGCAACTTCGAGATCTACCTCCCTGGGAACATTGATCAGCTTCTCAGTGAGGCCGCCCCGGTGCTCCACCAGATACTTGGCGCTCAACGCCTGGATCGCGAAGCTCATGTCCATGATCTCGGCAGGATGTCCGTCTCCGGCGGCAAGATTCACCAGACGTCCCTCAGCCAGTACGTAGATCCACTGTCCCTCAGAAATCTTGTAGCCGACGATATTCTTGCGCTGGTCGATGGTCTCCAAGGCAATCTCACGGAGGCGCTTCATGTCGATCTCCACGTCAAAATGTCCGGCGTTGCAAAGGATAGCGCCGTTCTTCATGACCTTGAAATCCTCTTCGTCGATGACGTGATTGCAGCCTGTGACGGTGATGAAGAAATCGCCGACCTTGGCAGCTTCATTCATAGGCATCACATCGAAACCGTCCATAACAGCCTCAATGGCCTTGATGGGATCGATCTCTGTCACAATGACTCTGCCGCCCAGACCCTTGGCACGCATGGCGACACCCTTGCCGCACCAGCCGTAGCCGGCCACCACCACGTTCTTGCCTGCCACGATCAGGTTGGTGGTACGATTGATGCCGTCAAACACGGACTGTCCGGTGCCGTAGCGGTTATCAAAGAGGTGCTTGCAGTCTGCGTTATTCACAAGAACCATGGGGAATTGAAGTTCTCCCTTGTTAGCCATGGCGATGAGGCGGATGATTCCGGTGGTGGTCTCCTCACAGCCGCCGATGACATGCTGGATCTTCTCCGGGTAACGGGTGTGGAGCATGTTCACCAGGTCGCCGCCATCATCGATGATGATGTTGCAGTCGTGCTCCAGCACACGGCTGATGTGATGCTCGTATTCCTCCGGTGTGGAGTCATACCAGGCAAAAACAGTAAGCCCTGCGGCCACCAGCGCAGCGGCCACGTCGTCCTGGGTGGACAGAGGATTGCTGCCGGTGATATACATCTCGGCTCCACCTGCAGCCAGCACCTTACACAGGTATGCAGTCTTGGCTTCCAGATGGATGGAGAGAGCGACGCGGATCCCTGCAAAAGGCTTCGTCTTGGAAAAATCCTCTTCCAGGCTGCGAAGAAGCGGGCAGTTCTTCTTCACCCAGTCTATCTTATGCTCGCCGGATGGGGCGAGGGTAATGTCTCTGATTTCACTTGTCATGATGGTTGTTCCTCCTGTATTCGTAATCTTCCTTGATTATAACTTAAAAGAAATAGATTGACAAGAGATTATGCACTTGTTAAGATGGGAAAAAGTAACAGTTCAGCCAGACCGAAGAAGGACGATAAATCGTGTTTACACGAATTTAGCGGACTGATATCGGTCTGAGGGGTGCTAAACGTCCAGTGGACGTTTGCTCAGCACCGACCGAAGCGGAGCGGAGATGCCCGATCATGAGCAAAGTTAGCTGCGTAGCAGCGGCGCTAAACGTCCGGGGGACGTTTGCTCAGCGCCGACCGGAGCGGAGCGGAGACAAGAACCGAAGGTTCCTTTGCGAATGGGCGTGGGCTGAAATGTTACGAGGACATTGCCGTAACAGGAGAACATTGTCAGAACAGGAGAACATTGCATCATGGAAGAGAGTCAGAAGATATTGAAATTGGCTGTATCCATAGGAGAAACCCTCTTAAATAGCGGTGGGGAGATATACCGGGTTCAGGAAACGGTGGAACGTGTTCTGGAGGCGTATGGCATGGAGAATTATCACGTGTTTGTGGTATCCAATGCTATTTTTGCCACAGTTCATGAGGAAGAGGAAGATCGGGGGAGCATGGTGCGCAATGTACCTCTTGGCAGTATGAATCTGGGAAAGATCCATGAGCTGAATCAGCTTTCCAGAAAGATCTGTGCGCATAGATGTACCGTGGAGGAGGCGCAGAAACGGCTGGAACAGTGTCAGAAGCGCAGCGGGATCAGTTGGTGGAAGAAACGGCTGGCGGGGGCGATAGGGTGCGCCGCATTCTGTTATCTCTACGGGGGACAAGGCCTGGAAGCCCTGCTTGCTTTTCCGGTGGGACTAATACTGGGATTGTTCCTGCAGGCAACCTCAGACGGAAAGGTCTCAAAATTTATAGTAAACATCATCGGCAGCGCCCTTGTGACGGCGGCAAGCTTCGGCTTTGCGGCATTGGGACTTCCGGTCATGCCGGATAAGATCGTCATCGGTACGATCATGCTTCTGGTGCCGGGAGTTGTGCTCACTACCTCCATCCGGGAGCTTTTCAACGGCGATTATCTATCAGGCTGTATTCATCTGGCGGATGCGCTGATGTCGGCGGCCTGCATTGCTGTGGGTGTAGGCGGAGCAGTTCGTATCTTTCAATTGATAGGGGGGATGAGATCATGATCCAGCAGATAATAACGGCCATGGTGGCAACGTTGGCCTTTGCAATCTTATTTGAAGCGCCGAAAAAAGAATATATTTTCTGCGCCGTCAACGGCGGCCTGGGCTGGATGGCATACCTGCTCTTCCAGAAATGGGGCGCGGGCATTACCATTGCGTCCCTGGGAGCCACACTGTTCCTGACATTGGCGGCAAGGGTGTTGTCCGCTACTCGCAGATGTCCAACCACCGTGTATCTGGTGGCTGGCATCTTTGCCCTGGTTCCGGGAGCCGGAATCTATTATACCGCCTATTACCTGCTGATGAATGAACTGGCGCAGTTTACCGCCAAGGGAACCGAGACCTTCAAGGTGGCGGGTGCCATTGCGCTTGGAATTGTGTTTGGTTTTGCCATTCCCCAGAGCTGGTTCAATCGGCTGAGCATGGTCTGGAACCGGAAGAAGTAGGTCTCGTTAGTCAAAGCTCAGAAGCCCGAAGTCTTCCGGTGCATGGAAGACGGAGCCTTCCGTTCCGGTGATGGGATTCCATGCGAGATAGTGAGGCTTGGCGGCAAGATCTGCACATTTGTAGAAGTTAGCCCGGATGGTCTGCCCCGGCATCGGCGCAAAGTCAGGGAAGAACCGACGAATGAATGTATAAGGAATCTGATAGGTGATCTCCCAACCGTCATTGCGAAGTGTTACGGACGGATGGAAGATGGAATTCAGCCAGTCAGAATCCTGGGGCAGCAGACGCGTCAGGTTGTGGATGTTGGAGCCGAAGCCCAGAAAGAGGCAGGTGCCCGGATTGAATTCCAGGTTAAAATAGCGATTATCGCCCTCCTTCGGGCAGAAGAAGAATTCCAGGCAGCTGTCATTGCAGGGGTGACCCAACAGGCCATTCTCCAGGGAGCGGATCTCCGACTCCGTGGCAGAGAGGCGCAGGAAAAGCGCAGAATCACTGCGGCAGATCTGGGCGGAGGCTGTTACGTCCGTGGAATCGGTCAGGACAAGCTGGTCGATATCGAGTCTGGGAATGCTGCTCCAGTCGATGTTGGTCTCGCTTATTATATAAGGAATATTGGATTTTTTCATAATGGTCTCCATTCTTTGGTGATTTTCTTCCATGATAGCATAGCGGGGAGAGAATGGCAATATCAAGATGGAGTTTGCAAGCTCATCTGGAACAGGATCGTTTTTACGAAACATAATCATAGGAATGCATATTCTGGTAATAAAGGGCGCATGGAGGCCTTCTATGGAACTGGGATATGCATTTTTTGTATTGCTGCTGTATCTGATTCTGGTGCTTGCCGGGATCTGGGGTTATGAATACCTGGAAAAACGGAAAGAATTACGAAAGCCGGTGCGGCTTCCAATGCTTACCGACCGAGAGAAGCAAAGAAAGCTGAATGAACTGCTGGATCCCTTCGGGTTTGCCTACGATGGCAGACAGGATATCTTCTGTTCCCGGACGGATAGCTGGCAGCGAAGGTTTGGGTATGGAAGGATCTATGATGAGGCGGCGGCGCCCATGAATATGATCATTGACTGTGAGCCCATCTACTTTGATTACGATGAGAAAAAATGGCTGATCCAGTTCTGGAAGGGACAGTACGGGATTACCACAGGCGGGGAGGCCGGGGTGTACTATCTGCCCAAGGGGACGCTGGTGCAGGATGTTCTGGAGAGGGAGCTTATTTACCGCTGCGTAGAGGATGAGGATACCCTGCGGATTCAGACGATCCTGTGGAAAAACGGAAAGCGGCTGTATCACCGCCGTGGATACCACTGGTGGCTCACCGGATTTGTACTGGGGGAATATTCCAGGCCAAAGGATCTGGAAATGGACATAGAGATTACTTTGAAGGATCTGGTTATGCGGGATGCTTTCCTGTCAGGGCTGTACCGGGCGGGATATGAAAAGGGAGAGATCAGCTTTCACGAAAATACCGTGTGGATACACTTCACGAAGCCGCATACCAGGCAGCCACTAAGCCGTGCCAGGTGGTTTTCCTATTTTAAGCAGCGGGAGAATAAACGAAACTGCCGACTGTATCGCCAGGCAACGGGTGATTATGCAAATGCATACGACAAGCTCCTGGCTCTTAAGAGCAGGGAACCGGGGCTGTATGAGAAGTGGG
>CAKSAI010000236.1 GCA_934434905.1 uncultured Lachnospiraceae bacterium
CCACATACATATATTCATCTGTCAGCGCAGTAAATGCTTCGTCCTTATCGGCTCCCTCGTAATCGGTCACCTGCCAGTTGGAAAACTCCACGTCTGCTCCCAGGGAATACAGACCCGGGCAGGTCTTTCCGCCCAGCCAGTCCAGATCCACACTGAACTCATATACGTCGTTAAAAATATAGTAATAGCGTGTATTATCCTTGATGACCCGGATATTGATCACGTCACTGCCTTTTCCCTCGGTCCGATCTCCATACAGAATGTCGTGCCAGAGCGTCTCATAAAAGTCAAGCAGGTAGTAGGTAAGCGTCTTTTTCCCACTGTCCAGATAAGGATTTCCTGCAATACGCATACAATTGAACTCAGAAGCGCTCTTCATATCACACACGCCTGCTGTGGGCGCCGGATCATTGAGTCCGCCTTTTATCTTCATATCTACGGAATAAGAGTAGCGGGAGGAATTGATATTTCGAAAGAAGATGGCCTGCCCATGCTCTACCGTAGTATGCACGGTCTTGACGCCGTCCTCACCGCCATCCAGGTCTGTAAGATCCCATCCGTCTGACTTGGCAAAGCCGTTGCCTGCATTCCCAAGCTCTGCGTTTTCCTGGTCAACGTTAATATAGCCCTTCTCGTCAAACAGCAGCGCATTTCTCACCCGGTCATTTTCTACCTCCGCAAAAATGGGCTTTAAGAACGCATTATCCGCCGACTCAAATCCTTCCACATAGCGGTACATAGGCACAATGCGTGCAAATTTGGGCATTCCCGTCTCCGGATCTACCTCGTAATGCAGATCCTCCCAGGTTGCAAAAAACTCAGCGGTAAGGGTAGGCGTCCCGTCTTCCCCTGTTCCACGGACAGCCTTGGCCTCAAACCGTGTTTCCTGACGGCAGGAGCTGTCCTTCTCGTCCACGTAAAAGCTCATACAGTCAAAGCAATAAAACTGCTTCGCCGCATTGGATACCACGTAGAACCGGAAGGAAGAATTGTTCATAAACGCCCGCGTGTCGTTCCACTGCATGCGCTTATCTTCCGCTATCGCCGCGATATACAATCCCTTTTCCGTAAATGCCGTAGTATAGCGCATGTTTACGCCCTTCTCGGCATGGGTAAGCCATTGCTTGTCCTGCCAGAGCTCTTCTGTGAGCGCTCCGTCGATATTCATATCGGCATCCTTTTCCCCCACGAAGGCCTTCGTATACGACCAGTCATACGCATCCTTATTTTCGATGACGTTGATCTTCGTGGTTCGATTTCGGAACACCGCAAAGAGTATGCCGCAGATCACTCCCAGCAGCAGACATGCCGCTATGATAATCCCTACTATCGTTTTCTTATTGCACTTTTTCATTCACTTTTCCCCCCTGTTCCAACTACCACGATATCTGACACCTTGATATTGCTGTTACGGATATCCGATATCTTCTTGCTGATCGTAATCTCGATGGAATCCACCTTGATCTCGTTGAAGGAAGCAACTGCAGCGCCGCCCTGATTCATGTAATTACTCTCCTCATTGCAGTATTCCCGGTTAAAGGGAAGGTTGAATATTCCTGCCGTCGGTACATAGGTGCTTCCGGTATACCAGCCCGGCTTCTCGCTTAAGTGGAACAAAATGCTGTCTATGGAATCAAAGGCCGAATAGAAATCATAACTGTTGTAAATCATGATTGCCGACACATCCACAGGAGACGGGAATGTTAGGGTGATCGTTGTCTTTCCGTTGGATTCAAATTCTTTCTCCGCATAGTAGGGGCGGAATACTACCATCTCATCCGTCAGATACTGCTCTGTCCCGCCCTTAGCATTGGTGGCCTTCACACTTGCCTGAGGCGCTACGTTGACCTTCCCCGTGAAACTCGAAGGCTTCAGCTGCAGACTGTCGGTAGGCCCGCCGCACAGGATCCTTCCATACTTGCTGTCATCTGTAAAATGTACACGATCCACGGCATACGCACGTCCTGTCTCATTGATATTGTTGGTGAGGGGCGTAGCATTGGGCCAGCTGGCACAGAACAGATCTCCGCTGCCGCCGTCGATCAGGCAGTGATGCCCCGTTCCCAGCATAGAAGTGTTGGTATCGCTTGCTCCCATGAACGTGGCCGGATCCAACGTGGGCTTGTCAAAGGTGCCAAGCGGTGAGGTGCCAAGCGCCTGCCGCACCTGATAATGTGCGCGCCCTACGCCCTGTGGGGAATAGGTGAGATAATATCTTCCGTTATCCTTCCACATAAAAGGTCCTTCGTTGACATGGTACTCCTCCCCGTATACATCCTTATCCACTTTATTGCTCTTATCACTCAGACCTTCGAATGTCTGATGATCCACGAACTCATCCACCAGTCGGTAATTCCCAAGATCCCAGTTGCTCTGCCCGCTGTTTCCGAGATATTCCACACTTCGCCAGTTTGGCTTTGTAAGCATTCTTGCCGAGGAATAATCCGGGGTAACCATATCCTTCATCCTCATCCCCCAGATAGAATTATCACTGGAGCTGGAGCTGGCATGACGGACAAAATACAGATAAATGTCATTTTTTCCATCGCCGTCCGAATCCACATCATCAAAAAAGAGATGGGTATCGATAATTGCAAAGATATTGTCAAGCCCCAGATCAAATTTGGGATTGATCGCCGGATTCTTACTGGTAAGCACTTTTCCATTCAGATTCTTGGCGTTGGCGTCTCCGTAATAATTCTCGCTGGTTACCAGCCGAAAAGGACCTACCGGTGTATCGGATACGCAGACAGCTACAAAAAACCGGTCAAAGTTCGCCGTCAGTCCGCTTGCGCCGGTGTCCGTATCATACTCCACATCATAGCCAGGATTGGGATTCGCCTCCGCGGTAAAATACATATAATATTTGCCATCCAACGGATTGTAGACAGTCTCAGGCGCCCAGCAGTTTCCGATGGGCCACTCATCGTTTTCGAACCGCACAGAGAATCCGTTATCCACTGCGCCGCACCTGGTCCAGTCGTTGAGATCCTTGCTGCGGAAGCAGGAGATAACTGATTTATGTGGATCCTCTCCACCCACGTTCTGAAGGATCACGCCGTCACTGCCGGAATTATACAGATAATAATAACCGCCGTATTCCTTGCTCTGTTCTTCACTGACATAGATGATCTGGGCGTCACCGCCATAGAGCGTAAATTCATTCTTGTAAAAATACGCGCTGTCCATGGCCCCGTCTTCGCCTATGCCGTTAAAATGCGAGAGTTCAAATGCCGTGATCCCATCGGTGTCACCTGCATATTTCGCGCTCTGTTCTTCATTGAGGTAGACCAACTGCACATCACTGTTCTTACCCGCTCCCGCATTTTTGCCCTCCAGTTTGCTGCTGCATCCCATCAGGCCAACAGACAGCGCAGCAATCATGAAAGCTGCCAATATTCTCTTCATTACAAACCCTCCTAAATTTTTTCTTAGTTTTATCCTTTTACGGACGATGAAATGTCAAGACCCTTCAACATGATCTTCTGTGTACACAGGTAAAGTAAAAACATCGGAATTGCCGAAGCGATACATGCCGCCATCCGAAGGGGCCAATCCTGCTCGTAGGGATCCACCAGAAAAGCCAGCGTCAGCTGAATGGTGCGCAATTTGGCATTGCTGGTCAAAAAGTAGAGCGGATCATTGTAGTCGTTATACGCGGCAATAAATGCAAAAATAAACTGTACCAAAAGCGGCGACACGGAAATTGGAAGCATCACCCGGTTAAAGGTCCCGAAATAGCTCAAACCGTCGATACGGGCGGCTTCCAGCAGATCCGAGGGTACCGATGCATAAAATTGCCGAAGGAAAAATATCATACTTGCCACGCCAAGCATACGCGGCACCATAATGGGCCAGGGCGTCCCGATCCATCCCAGACGATCGTAGATCAGAAGCTTTGCTATGGTTCCGGTACTCACCGGAATGATCATACCGGCAATCAGAAGCGTGTACATCATCCTTCTTCCGGGAAACCGCATTTTCGCAAAAGCAAAGCCCGACATGGCTGACACGTATAAGCCCACAAAGATGGCTGGAATATACATCAGTAATGTATTCTTCAATCCAATAAATACGTTTGTGCCGCCATAATCCTTGGTGAAAGCATCTATATAGGCCCGCAGCGAGATTCCCTTCTTGGGGATCCAGTGAAACTCTACATAGTTGGCTTCCTCCTTCGTCATGAAGGAGGTGATCACTGCGATATAGAGCGCAAACAGAACCAGGAGCATACAGATTGTAATGATCACATACGCACTGATATTTCTTTTTTTCTTTTTCTTTTGAGGAGCCGCCATAAGCTGACTCTTTGTACTCTGCATCATACTATTTTCTCCTTGTAGCATCATTTTCCAAATCCTCAGTCAGCTGACAGCCATTTCTTCGCCGCCCAATTGCTCAGCACAACCATGATAATCGTAATGACACCGATCACCCAGCCCAGAGCACTGGCCATTCCGAAGCCCTCCGTAAATATATTGACATACGCCATACGGTACATCATGTAGCTTAAAGTCACCGCCGAGTTGCTCGGTCCTAAGCCATTGCCGGAGATAATCTGCATGGTCGATATCTCGCCGAAAGCCTCAATGATGCTCATCGTGCACGTATACACAAGCATAGGAGATATCTGAGGAAGAACCACATTGAAGAACAGCTTTCGGTCACTTGCCCCATCAATACGGGCAGCTTCCTTTAAGGAGATATCCACGTTGGAAAGGGCAGACTGAAACACAAGTATGTTAAAGCCTGTACTCCACCACTTGATCAACAGAACCGACGGCATAAACCACGCTTTCGTTGTGGTAAAACCGATCTTGTCCATTCCTACTGCTGTCAATATGGTATTGATCACGCCGTAGTTGGCCTCCAAAATCCAGTTCCAGATCAGCGATATAGCAACCCCTCCGATTACCGTTGGAATATACAGGATCAGCCGCGCAGCCTTGGCATAATGCTTGTTGATGGGCTTGCTGATCAGGTTGGCAAGAAACAGCTGCGATACAAGGTTAATGGGGACACTCAGGCAAAAATACAGCGTATTCACAAGCGCCGTTTTAAACATCGGCAATTGAAACATAGTCTTATAATTTCCGATTCCCACCCACTTCAACTGCGACAGATCATAAGAATGCAGATCGCAAAAGCTGATGATCATGGACAACACCATGGGAAATCCGGTAAAAGCAAGAAAACCAATAAACGGAATGACCGCCATGAGAAACCCCTGCCGTTTTTCCTGTTTTCCAATTTTTCTAGATTTCATATATTGCTCTCTCCCAATTAATATTCAAGCAATTTCTTATTTGTATCAGGAATCGCCGTCTT
>CAKSAI010000237.1 GCA_934434905.1 uncultured Lachnospiraceae bacterium
TACGAAAGATATTTGTAAAGTGAAAAAGACAGAATATACCAAAGACGGAAGCTGCTTAAGTTATTAAGCAGCTTCTTCTGATATAATCAGAAGAAGCCCCTCCGGGGAGGATGCGCAGCTCGCGGTAAGGAATATATTGCTGACGCAATCCGCTCGCGCGCGACGAATGTGCAGCAGCACATTCGATTGGCATATATCAGAAGAAGCCCCTCCGGGGAGGATGCGCAGAGGCACATTCGATTGATATATATAAGAAATAATCAGGCAGGAAGGTATCCATGAGAAAGAAGATTATCATTCCGGCGGCAGCAGGGGCTTTGCTATTGCTCCTTATTGCGGCAGTTTTGTTCTTAAGAGGAAGAGAGCGGCAGGTTCCTTTTTCCGAGGAGTATGTGATGGCGGAGGAACTGCCTGCACTTTTGAGCTTTACATACCACGACCAGGGGGGATGGGAGACCGAGATCGGCGGAATCGTCCGGGGAAAGATGAGCTATCGGGAGCTATCGGAGCTTTTAGAGCAGCTTGGCGTGAAGGAGTATGTTACCTATGAGGACGGGCGCAGGTTCTCCGCGGTGCCGCGGGCAGTTTTCTTTCAGGTGTATGCGCAACTGTTGGACCTTCTGGATGTGGATGGCAGGGTAAGTACGGCGGATCTTGTTTTCGTGGGAAATGCTCCGAAGGAAGAACCGGGCATATCTTCCGTGAACACCGAAGCAGGGCAGGAATCGGATGCTTCGGCAGGGCAGACTGCGGTGCAGCAATCCGGGGCGCAGAAGCAGGTACTTTGGCTGACACAGCAGGGATATATGGATGTCAAAGGCGGGGCAGGGTATATTGCGCGTTACGACATGTATCAGGCTTATACCATGGACGGCGCAGTGATCGGGCTTAAGAGCCGCCTTATCACATCGGTGACATGGGAAAATGTGTTTGTACATACAGCCGGAGATGAGAAGGCGGAGCTTCTGTTTGAGAAGGAGCGGATCTCCATAGAGATTCCTACCCTGAAGGAAACCATTACAGATACCATCTGTGATCTGGAGTGGAAGAACAACGCAGTTTCCGCCATCTATAAGAAGGAAGAAATGATACAGGGCACGGTGTTGTCCTACAATGAGGAACAGATTGAGATTGCCGGTTACGGGGCTTTAAAGCACAGCGGTCCCTTAAAAATATACAAGACCTATGGCACTGTGGAACAGTTGGAGGAATCCAAGCTGATGATTGGGAATCTTGTGGCAGATTTTGTGGTGGCGAAGGGGCTGGTCTGCGGCATTATCCTGAAGGAGCCGGCGGAGATCAAAGATATCCGGGTCCTCCTGTTAAACGGAAGCGAACCCTATTACCCGGAACTCTATGTGATATCCGATGAAGAGACCACGGTTACCTTCGGTGACAGCGTACAGCAGCTAAATGCAAATACATTGATCACAGCTTCTAGCTTTTTTGCAGATAGTCAGGAGGGATATGTGAGTATCGACACGGCCACGGAGCAGGGGAACCTCTACCTGAGTAACGAAAAGGGAGAACATGTCTCTCTGGGGTATCCGGGGAATTTTAAGCTGCGTCGGTATCCAGAGGGGTACTGCGTTGTCAATGAACTCTCTCTTGAGACGTATCTTGCAGGCGTGGTGCCAAGCGAGATGCCTGCCGCCTATGAGATGGAGGCGCTGCGTGTTCAGGCGGTATGTGCCAGAAGCTATGCATGTATCCAGCTTACCAATGACGCATATGCAGCTTTTGGTGCAAATGTTGATGACAGCACCAGCTATCAGGTATATAATAAGCAGGCAAGGGATGAACGTTCCACGCTGGCGGTGAAGGATACCATCGGTGAGGTCATAAAGTATAACGGAGATATCGCAGAGGCCTATTATTATTCCACCTCCTGCGGGTTTTCACAGGATATGAGTGTCTGGAATGCGGCGGATGACAGCAATGGATATCTGGTAAGCATCTCTCTTTTAACGGATGGGGAGCGGCCGGACTTCTCCGATGAGGCTGTGTTCGCACAGTTTATCCAGGATAAGGCGCGAACCGCTTACGACAGCGACGGCGTTTATTTTCGCTGGCAGGCCAATGTGGATCTGAATGCTGCCGCAGACAAGGTGAACAAGGCGCTTGCGGAACGCCAGACGGTGAATCCCGCCAACGTGCAGGTTTTTGACACGGCAGGAAATGCTTCGACCCTGACATCGGCCCAGCTAGGTGCCGTCACCGGGATAGTACCAGAGGAGCGGAGCGTGGGCGGAGTTCTTAAGAAACTGCGCATTCAATATGAAAAAGGAACAATTCTTTTGACAACGGAATATAATATACGTAAAATATTAGGAGTGGCTGCTGCCTCTATGCGGGATAAGAACGACAAGGAGATCACAGTCATGACACTTCTGCCCAGCGCGGCCTTCACGGTGACTGCGGCAAAGCAGGGGTATCTGCTCTATGGCGGCGGATACGGCCACGGCATCGGCATGAGCCAGAACGGTGCCAACGGCATGGCGAAGGCAGGCCTCACCTATGTGGAGATCCTGCAGAAGTTTTATCAGAATATTACGATAGAAAACATTTATAACGGACAATGAAAGGAAAGAAAGTGTATGTTTTGGAAGATCGTCGCGGGGATCAGAATGTTTGCAAAAAAATGCAATGATGACAATATCAGCGCTTTTGCTGCACAATCTGCATTTTTTATCATATTATCGCTCATTCCGTTTCTCATGCTGTTTATCTCATTGGTGCAGTATACGCCAGTGTCGGAGAGCATGGTGATGGAGGTGGTGAACCGGACGATGCCCGGATATGTGGCACCGCTTCTGATCTCTGTAATCCATGAGATCTACAGCAGGAGTATTGGAGTGATCTCTGTGACGGCTATTGTAGCCATCTGGGCCGCTGCCAAGGGGATCCAGTACCTGTCCGGGGGACTGAATTCTGTCTACGATATCGAGGAGACCAGAAATTATTTCTATCTGCGCCTTCGCGCCATGCTGTATACGCTGGTGCTGGTGGTAGCCATCATTCTGTCGCTGATGCTGTTGATCTTCGGCAATTCCATCCAAAACCTTCTGATCCGGTATTTTCCGATCATCGGAAAGCTTACCAAAGTGGTGTTGAGTCTGCGTACACTGATCATGCTGGCTGTGTTTATTTTCTTCTTCGCCATCCTGTTCAAAATGCTGCCGAACCGGAAGGCCACGATCAAAAGCCAGTTGCCCGGCAGTATTCTCTGTGCAGTTGCCTGGTCGGTATTTTCCTACGGTCTGTCCGTGTATGTGGACTATTTCAATGGATTTTCTATGTACGGGAGTCTGACGACGATCGTCTTAGTGATGCTGTGGCTGTATTTCTGTATGTACATATTATTGATTTGTGGTGAGATTAATAATGTACTGGAGAACAGTTCAGCCAGACCGAAGATAGGACGGTAAAAAAGTTTTTTTCACTCTTTACTTTATCGTGCTAATGTGGTAGAATACGAAAGACATTTAAGAGAGAATACAAAACGGAGGAATTTTATTATGAAGAAAATGATCGCAATGCTTTTAACGGCAGCAATGGTAATGGGCTTGTGTGTAACCGGCTGCGGCGGTAAAAATGATACCAAGGAGACCAGCTATGCGGTGGAGGCAGGATCCGCAGCCGAGGAAGTGGCAAAGGAAAAGGGCTATAAGTACAATTCCGTTTCTTCCCAGGCAGATGCTTTGATGGAGGTGGCTTCCGGTACTTCGAATGCAGCTATCATCGATCTTCTGATGGCGGGCGCTATGATCGGGGAGGGCACCAGTTATCCGAATCTGACCTATACAGAGGAACTGACCGAGGAAGAGTACGGCATCGGATGCCGCAAGGGCTCTGATCTGGCTTCTTATATCAATGCGGTGCTGGCGGAGAGCTATGCCGACGGAACCATGCAGAAGATCGCCGATAAATATGGTGTGCGGGAAGAACTGCTTATCAAGCAGGAAAAATCAGAATATGTCGCTTCCGAGAAGGACAGCGATGTAGCGCATATTAAGGAAAAAGGAAAACTGATCGTCGGCATTACGGAATTCGCACCGATGGATTACAAGGATGATGATGGCAACTGGATCGGCTTTGATGCGGATATGGCGCGCCTGGTGGCTGAAAAGCTTGGTGTTGAAGTAGCCTTTACTGTTATTGTTGATTGGGACAGCAAGGTGATGGAATTGGAAACCGGAAACGTTGATGTGGTGTGGAATGGGATGACGCTCACCAACGCAGTGCTTTCTTCCATGGAATGCACCAATGCATACTGCAAAAATGCACAGGTTGTGGTAGTTCCGCAGAAGTAGGAGAGACATTATGTTTTGGACTGTCACACAAACGTTACTGAATGGACTCCTCACCACGTTTGAGATATTTATACTGACATTGATCTTTTCCCTGCCGCTGGGGCTGGTGGTGGCCTTTGGCTCCATGAGTCGGTTCCTGCCGCTGCGGTGGCTGGTGAATGTTGTGGTCTGGATCATTCGCGGGACGCCGCTGATGCTGCAACTGATCGTTATATTTTATGGGCCGGGTCTGTGGCTTGGACATAACATCTGGAGCGGCGATGAGCCGGGAAGGATCACTGCCACGGTGGTTGCCTTCGTGATCAACTATGCGTGCTATTTTTCCGTGATCTTCCGGGGCGGTATCGAGGGCGTGCCGAGAGGACAGCGGGAAGCCGGGCAGGTGCTTGGCATGACCAGAAGCCAGATCTTTTTCAAGGTTACGCTGCTTCAGATGGTTAAGCGCGTGATGCCGCCTATGTCAAACGAGATCATTACGCTGGTGAAGGACACCTCCCTTGCGCGGATCATTTCCGCCTATGAGCTGACCTTTGCCGGATATTCCTTTATGAAGTCAGCGGGAATTACATGGCCGTTGTTCTACACCGGTGTGTTTTATCTGGCATTCGTGGGAATCCTGACGCTGCTGTTTCATTATATTGAGCGCAGACTGGACTATTTCCGATAAGGAGGAGAGACATGGCGATTCTTGAAGTAGAACATATAGCAAAGCATTTTGGAAGTACGAAGGTTCTGGAGGATGTCAGCTTCTCTCTGGAGGAGGGCAATGCCCTGGCGATTATCGGATCTTCCGGTTCCGGCAAGACAACACTTTTGCGCTGTCTGAATTTCCTGGAGACGCCCAGCGAGGGAATCATCCGGGTGCAGGGAGAGACGCTGTTTGATGCAGCCGATCCGGCTGCCATACGGGAGCGGGAGCTTCGGATCAAACGGCTTCACTTCGGTATGGTATTCCAGGCAGTTCATCTGTTCCCGCAGTATACGGCACTTGAGAATGTGACGCTGG
>CAKSAI010000238.1 GCA_934434905.1 uncultured Lachnospiraceae bacterium
GTATATGATACATACGACGTGACGTCATATCTGAAAAAGGGCGAGAATGTCCTGTCTGTGGACGTGGCAGGCGGATATTACTGTAATACGGATAAGCTTCCCCTGGAGCCGGATTTTTCCTATGGAGATCCAAGACTTGTCTTTGAGCTGTATATTACGGAGAATGGCACGGAGCGAAGGATAGAGAGCGATGATGATACAATGGTATGCAGCCGGAACAGAAGGTCAACCCTTCATAAAGGAGACTGTATTGATTTTACGAAGGCGGATGGGGAATATCACAGCAGCGAAGTGATCCGGTCACCCATGGGAAGACCTGTCAGTCCGAGATGTCCGGAGGATCGTATTGAGAAAATAATTCTTCCTGTGAAGGCAGAGCGTATGGATGGCGGTATGCTCTATGATTTCGGAGTGAACCACACCGGGGGACTTAGGATCACAGCGGAGGGGGAGGAAGGTGCAACGCTTCATATCCGCTACGCGGAAGTGTTGGGAGAGGACGGACGGCCCAATTACGAGACAAGCGCATGGCATGATAAGAACGAGAAGGGCCGGATGGATATTTATCAGGAAAATCAGTATATCCTCCGGGAAGGAAAGAATGAGATTGAACCATTGTTCAGTTGGTACTGCTACCGTTATGTGTGGATCAAAAGCACAGGAACCGTCAGAATATCTGATCTGAAGTCGCTTTTTATCCACATGGAAGCAGAACAGGATGGACATTTTGCATGCAGTGAGGAGAGCCTCAACCGCCTGAATGAGGTGTTTCTTCAGACGTTGCTCTGCAACATGCACAGCGGTCTTGTGACGGACTGCCCCCATCGGGAGAAGCGCCCCTATACAGGGGACGGAAGCCAGATCATGAAGGCAGCCCTCTATAATCTGGACATCTATCCATTTTACTACAAATGGATGGAAGATCTTCTGGATGCACAGACGCCGGAGGGACTGATACCAAACACAGCCCCCAATCTGGGAGGCGGAGGCGGTTATGCATGGGGGAATGCCATCTGCTTTGTCACAAAGTACCTGTATTCCTTCACCGGTGACCGCAGGGTGGCACAAGTAGGATATGAAGCTATCCGAAAATGGCTTTCCTATTATGAGACGAAACGGGATGAGGATTACATCATCCGTTCCAACAGCCATACTTGGATGCTGGGGGACTGGCTGGCACCGGATACGGTTGTCTCGGATGTGTATTATATCAGCACGGTCTGTTACCTCATGGCAGTGGATACAGCGCTCTTCCTGGCGGAGCAACTGGAATCGGAACAGCGGCGCAAAGGGACGCCGGAATCGGAGTGTCTTAAAGAGCAGCGGTACAGAGAGCAGCAGGTCCAATTAAGAGAACTGAAGGAACATATCAAAGAGGGGATTAATAAGATATTTTTTCATCCAGAGATCCCTGCATACGGGAACGGTGTGCAGGGAGAGGATGTGCTGGCACTGGCTGCGAGAGTTGTGCCAGAGCAGCAGAGAGAAGCGCTGCGTAAGAAGGTGGAGCGTCATTACAGGGAAGAAACGGATTATCATCTGGATACCGGTATCGTACTCACACCGATCCTGATCGATTACCTGACAGACCATGGGTATCGCGATATCGCATACCGGATCATGACAGCGAAGACATATCCGTCCTATTACAGCCTGATGGAGAATGAGACTACGTTGTCGGAGCATTGGAGCAGGAAATGGCCGGATTATTACATCGGAGGGAAAAAGAGCCGGCTGGTGAAGGGCGGCGGGGAGCTGTCACACTGCCATCCCATGTACGGGAGCGTGGCATCCTGGCTGTATGAGCGGGTGGCCGGACTGGACTTAAGCCTTCTATATCAGCGTAAGGTACAGATGTTTCCATATTTTACCGATTGTCTGAGTTGGGCGAAAGCGGATAAAATGACTCCATATGGAAAAGTCAGCGTGGAATGGGAGCAAACAGAGGAAGGATTACACCTGCAGGCAGAGATTCCCGAAGGACTGGTGGGAATATGCAGATTGCCCGCGCGAAAATACAAAGTAATTCAAAATCTAAGTACAGGGGAAGTATATACTGCACAGGCAGATGGATTTTTTCAATTTCAGCTTCCGGCAGGAACGTGGGTTTTGAAAAAGGAACTGCTTGAAAGGAGAAGAGGATGGACATGAAAAAAGGAGTTGCATTTATGAAAAAGGTATCAGCCGTGATTCTAAGCGCCGGCATGGTTGCCTCCGCAGCCGGATGCCGGGAAGCACAGACGAACAATAATAAAGAAGTGATCATACCGGAATATGCAGATGATCGTTACATTCAGCTATTTGCGGATTGTCCGCCGGATGCGGGAAATGAGGAACTGGTTAAGGAATATTTTGAGGCAGGCTTTACCGGCTTTATACTGACGGAAGACAACGCTGACCTGACCGATGAGAATGAAATGATAACGGAGGCATATAAGAAAGAACTGGAGCTTGTCTCGAAATATGGTGATGTGTATATCCGAAACCACTACAATTATCCATATAACTGGAATAACGAAGAGGCGGCGGAGGTAGAAGCCTACGGCGGCATTAAGGTGGTGATCCCCAAGCGGAATATTACCACAGAGTTCGATAATATAGGAAAAATCAAGGGCTTTTATCAGTGTGACGAGCCTTCCTACGAGAAGATTGATACGCTGCTTCCGCTTGTAGAATGGCAGAATCGGTATGCAAAGGATAAGCTGTTCCATGTGAATCTGTTTCCGGGTTATGCGTCATCGCATTTTTCCGGACATACATTAGAAGAATATATACAGCACTATGTGGACACGGTTCTGTCTAAGGTAGAATCGCCAAAGACCCTGGGACTGGATAATTACCCTCTTTGCAGCGGCAACAGTAAGGGAAACTATATCCGGCCAACCTACCTGTCCGATCTCCTTGCTGTTTCAACCATCGCGAAAGCCTATAATGACAGCAGTGATAAGACAAGTGACATAACCGTTGGATTTTGTATCCAGTCGTTTATCGATAACGGCATCCGGGATATAGAGTGTCGGGAAGATATCAGCTTCCAGACGAATACCTGCCTGGCCCTGGGGGCAAAGTTCTTTGAATACTTTACATATCGAACCGTAGAAAACATGATCGGTCTGGTGCAGAATGGGGAGAAGCGGGAAGTATATAACTATGTAAAGGAAGTCAACGAAGAGTTGAAGAAGTGGGATCATGTGATCATGAGCTTTGACTGGCTTGGCGCAATGACTGTAGCAGGAGCGGATGAGCAGGAGAATCAGGTGTCCTTTGAGAGTGTCCAGGGAAAAACGTTAAAACAGTTGCAGGCTGTGAATACGGTGGAAAGCCGTCTTGACACACTGATCGGCGAGTTCCGGGATGAAAACGGTAATTATGGATATATGGTAGTCAATTATACGGAGCCAACGAACCATAAGATCGACTATGTAGACATGACCTTCAAAAATGCGCAGAAGGCATTGGTATATCAGGGCGGCGCGTCTACGGTATATGATGTGGAAGACAACAGGCTGCAGCTTCGGCTGGAAGCAGGAGACGGCGCATTTGTGATCCCGTTAAAGGCGCAAGGAGATGACGAGCGGTGAGAGTGAAATTTGACAAAAAAACGAGAAGTAAATATATCTTCTGTTACACCATGCTGCTTTTTGCCATCTGGACGGTTGTCAGCTATCTGATCGTTAATTCACAGGCGCTTTTAATGGCATTTCAGACGGAAGACGGCGGAGCCTTCAGCATGGATAACTGGAGAATGATCATTGCTGAGCTGAGAGATTCGAACAGCAATATCTGGCTGGCGCTTGCCAACACATTGAAATATTTTGCCCTGGGTATGATTAAGCTCCCGCTTACATTTGTAATCGCCTATTTCTTGTTTAAGAAGATCCGGGGATACAAATTCTTCCGTATCGTGTTCTTTATGCCAAGCATGGTTGCACCGGTCATCCTGGTATTGCTGTTTAAGGATCTGATCAAGATCGGCGGGCCCATTGATTTTATACTGAATCAGTGGTTCGGCTATCAGATGCCGAGTCTTGTGTCTACTTTTGAGACGGCAACCAACACGATTTTGTTTTATGTATTCTGGAGCGGGTTTGGTGCCTCTCTTTTGATCTTTGTGGGTGCAATGAATCGTATCCCCGGTGAGATCCTGGAGGCGGCGCGCATTGACGGATGTTCGAATTTCAAGGAGTTTATGAAGATCATCGTACCGCTTTGCTGGGATAATATCTCTACACTGGCATTGCTGAATGTGATAAATGTATTTATGTCCACCGGACCGATCCTTTATTTTACAGGCGGGGATTACGGGACAAATACGCTGGCATATTGGATATTTGACCAGGTGAGAAACGGAACCTATCACTATCCGTCAGCGGTGGGGCTGTTCTTTACACTGCTTGGCATTCCGGTCATCATTCTGGTGAATGTGCTGATGAAGAAGGGAGGTTCCGCTGTTGAATACTAAGAGAAGGAAACATAGAGGAAGAAGACATACTTCCCTTGCTTTTTCCATTGTGTTTGTCATATTCCTGCTCTATGCGGTATCACTTTTGATCCCGCTTGTATGGGGGATTTTAAATTCGATGCTGACAAGGGCGGAATTCAATATGGCAAGCGCTTCGATCAAGCTGCCGTCAAGCATCAATTTCAATAACTATGCACTGGCATGGAAGGAATTGTCTGCAAATGGAATCAGCATGATCACGATGCTGATCAACAGTATCTGGTATGCCGGCGGATCCACCTTACTCTGTCTGTTTGCCAGTGCCATGACGGCTTATGTGACGGAAAAGTATGAATTTATCGGACGGCGCTTTTTCAAAGGCTTTGCCTGGGTCACCATGATGGTGCCGATCATGGGAAATATGGCATCATCCCTGAAGTTTTACCGAAGCCTCGGAGCGGCAGACAATTATCTGTATATTATTGCCACGATTTCAAGCCTTAGCTTTTTGTATATATTTTTATGTTCTACCTTCCGCGGGTTATCCTGGCAGTATGCGGAAGCTGCGTTTGTGGACGGGGCCGGACATTTCCGGGTGTTTTTCCAGATCATGCTCCCGCAGGTGATCGCGCCTATGACGGCACTGTTTGTAAGTGAATTCATTACCAGGTGGAACGACAGTATGACGCCGCTGATTTATTTTCCGGGTCTTCCAACTCTGGCATCAGGCCTCTATATCTATCAGACGGTGGCCTCCAGAGCAGTCAATTACCCGATGCTCTTTGCGGCGCTTATCATGTGTATGATACCGGTTCTGATTTTATATTTTATTTTC
>CAKSAI010000239.1 GCA_934434905.1 uncultured Lachnospiraceae bacterium
ACGCCAGTCACTTCGCTTGTTGTAGATCTTATCCGGGTAGGAGAGAATGATGCCCTTGCTGCCGGTTGCCTTCATCACGGATTCAAACTCGCTTCTTCGCACATCATCATAGCCGCGTGTGATGCACAGCACCATATAATTGTTCTCCAGAAGCTCCGCTCCGCCCCAGAGCATCTCATCATCCGGGTGGGCGACGATCATGAGCCTGTCATAGCCGTCAAGATCCAGCCGGTCCAGATACTCATTTGTGATCTTTTGGGTGGATATATAAGGAAATACCTCGTGGATCACATTGCTTGCAATAAAGCCGAGGCAGATCACCAGGGCGATTCCTATGATAATAATGATTTTTTTAGATATCCTTTTCTTCTTCATAAATAAAATCCCTTCGATGCAAATAAATATTCCTCAATCACAGAAACCATTGTAGACCTAAAAAGTAAGAATAATATGACAGGAATCTTAAGAATTTTTTAAATAGAGCCACGGTTATTCGCGGCGTTGCCTCCGGTTCGTGTGAGAAAAGTTTTATCCGGGGAGGTGCTTCACCAGATTTCTTGACATTTCAAAGAACGATGTGGTATCGTAAAACGTAAGTTTACAATAGGAGATAAAACAGTAATGCTGAAATATCTGAAGAAATACTGGTTCTGGTATCTGCTTGCCCCGCTTTTCATGGTGGGCGAGATCGCCATGGATCTGATCCAGCCGGACATGATGGCAACGATTGTGGATGACGGCGTGCTGAAGCAGAATCTTGATGTGATTCTAAGCGAAGGCATCCGCATGATCCTGCTGGTGTTGTTCGGAGGCTGTTGCGGCCTTCTTTGCGGTGTTTTCACCAACCTGGCAGGGCAGCGGTTTGGAAATGACCTGCGCAAGGATCTGTTTGCCAGGATCATGAGCCTGTCGGCTCAGCAAACAGACGCATTTTCCACAGGCTCACTGATCACAAGACTGGTCAACGATGTGACGCAGATCCAGAATATGGTAATGATGTCTGTACGAGGGATGGTGCGGAGCAGTATCATGTTCCTAGGCGGCATCTTTGCCCTGTATCTGCAGTCGCCGCGGTTCGCGCTGGTGGTGCTCTGCGCACTTCCGATAGTGATCTTTCTTGTGGTGTTCTTTATGAAAAGAGCAACGCCGCTGTTTTCGGTTGTACAGGAACGTCTGGATCGTCTGAACAATGTGATGCAGGAAAATGTGGCCGGAGCCAGGGTGGTGAAGGCTTATGTGAAGGAGAAGCACGAGCTGGCACGGTTTGACGAGAGCAACGAAGCACTGTGCGGCATCAATCTGAAGGTGCAGTCCCTGCTGGCCTTTATGATGCCCTGCATGAATATTGTCCTGAACCTCTGCGTGGTGGCGATCCTCTGGGTAGGCGGAGCTGCCGCCCGAAATAACGGCGATATCACCTCCGGACAGATGATGGCTGCTATCACTTATACGGCCATGATCCTGCACGGTGTGACCTTTATGGCTAACATCTTCCAGACATTTACCAGAGCCAAGGCCTCCATTGACCGTGTGAACGAGGTACTGAAGTGCGAACCGGCCATTGAGGATGGTGCAGGTGTCCGCAATGATGAGCATGAGAGTAAAACCGGGATGCAGTCAGAGGAGAAGCGTACCGGAGAGAGCGGTGGAACAGCCAGGGTGGGGGAGATTGAATTTCGTGATGTTTCCTTCGCCTACCCCGGCAGTGAGGGACGGGCTGTCCTGGAGCATATCAATCTGATGGTTCGTCCGGGCGAGATCCTGGGTATCATCGGCGCTACCGGAAGCGGGAAGTCTTCCCTGGTGAACCTGATCCCCAGGTTCTACGATGTCACGGAGGGGCAGGTGTTGGTGGACGGCGTCGATGTCCGCAAATACCGGCTGCATGAGCTGCGGGAGCGGATCGCCATTGTTCTCCAGAAGGCGGAACTCTACTCCCGTCCCATCGAGGAAAATATTCGCTGGGGCAGGAAGGACGCAGACTTTGCGGCGGTGACGGCAGCGGCGAAGGTTGCGCAGGCGGATGAATTTATCCGGGAGGCTAAGGATGGATATCAGACCATAGTGACAGAGAGCGGTCATTCCCTGTCCGGCGGTCAGAAGCAGAGAATATCCATTGCCCGTGCGGTGTTGAAGAACGCAGAGATAATGATCTTCGATGATGCCACCAATGCCCTGGATCTGTCCACGGAGGCACGGCTCTATGAGGCGTTGGAGCGGGAGTGTCCGGGAACCACCAGGATCATCATAGCTCAGCGCATTGCATCCATCAAGAATGCGGACCGCATTGCGGTGCTGGACGGCGGCACAGTGGTGGATTGCGGTACCCATGAGGAATTGCTTGCGACCTCAGAGATCTATCGGGATATCTATCAATCCCAACTGAAATCGGAGAAGGAGGTGGGCGCATGAGTGAATCGACCAGGCATTCCACAGCGGCACAGGTGAATTTTGGACGTGGACCGAGAGACGGCCCTGGGCCCAGGTTCGCCCAGCCGGTGGAGAAGCCGAAGAATGCGGGACATACCTTAAAGCGGCTGACCGCTTATCTTCAGACAGAGAAGAAGCTGATGCTGGGGCTGTTCCTGTCGGTGGTTCTGGTGACGCTGACCTCACTGGCTGCGCCTGCGCTTCAGGGAGACGGCATCGACCGGATTCTGGATCGGGCCTGGAGTGCCTTGGGACGGACGCTGCTGACTCTGTTAGCTGTGTATCTGGTCAACGTGGCCTGTACCTTGTCCCAGACACTTTTATCGGCGCATCTGAGCCAGAATATTGTGCGGCGCATGCGTCACGACCTTTTTGAAAAAATAGACAATCTATCCATCCCCTACCTGGACACCCATTCCAATGGGGATGTGATGAGCCGTATGACGAATGATGTGGAGAATATCTCCAACACCATATCCCAGAGCCTTGGATCGTTGTTCTCCGGCGTTTTGACGCTGATCGGAACTGTGGCGGTGATGCTTGCCTACTGTTGGCAACTGACGCTCATCGTTATGGTAACGGTGGTGATCACCATGGTGGTGACAAAGTGCCTCTCCGGTGTTATGCGCAGAGTTTATCGGAAACGATCGCAGATCCTGGGGCAGTTGAACGGTCATTCCGAGGAGATGATCACCGGGTATCGCACCATTGTGGCTTACAACCGACAGCAGGATGTGATGGATGAATTCAACGCTGCATCCGATGAACTGACCAGGGTGAGCATCCAGGCGGAGATTCTGGGCGGATCCATGGGTCCCATTATGAACTGCATCTCCAATATCGGATTTGTGATCGTGGCAGCCTTTGGCGGATATTTTGCCTGGAAGGGTATGATCTCGGTGGGTGTCATCTCGGCTTTTATCATTTACGCAAAGCAGTTTTCAAGGCCCATCAATGAGATCGCACAGCTCTACGGCACCATCCAGACTGCGGTGGCCGGTGCGGAGCGGGTATTTGAGCTTCTGGACCAGCCGGATGAGGACAACAGCGGCGATCTGGAGCTGCCAACGGTCAGGGGAGAGATCACATTTTCACATGTGAATTTTTCCTACATTCCGGGGAAGCAGGTGTTGTATGAGTTCAATCTGTCGGTGAAGCCGGGACAGAAGATCGCCCTGGTGGGAGCCACGGGGAGCGGCAAGACCACGGTGGTAAACCTGCTGATGCGATTTTATCCGGTGGATTCCGGCGAGATCCTCATCGACGGCGTGGATATTCGAAAGCTGCGCAGGGATTTCCTGCGGCACAACACAGCCATCGTGCTGCAGGACACGGTGCTTTTTTCCGATACCATTGAAAATAATATCCGTTACTCGAACCATGAGGCTTCTGAGGAGGCGCTTCGGTATGCAGCCCAGATGAGCAATTCCGCCCGCTTTATCGATAAGCTTCCCAAGCGTTATCAGACGTTCTTAAAGCAGGCCGGAGCGCAGCTCTCCCAGGGGCAGCGCCAGCTTCTGACTATCGCCAGGGCTGTGCTGGCAGATCCGAAGATCCTGATCCTGGATGAGGCAACCTCCAGCGTGGATACCCGCACGGAGAAGCGTATCCAGGACGCCATGGTACGTCTGATGGAGAACCGCACCAGCCTCATCATTGCCCACCGGCTGTCCACCATCCGGGACGCGGACAAGATCGTGGTTATGGACCAGGGCCGCGTGGTGGAGATGGGAAACCATGAGGAGCTGCTGGAGCGGCAGGGGTATTATTATAAGTTGTATATGACGCAGTTTGCCGGGAAGGAGACATAATCCTCCCGGCAATACGGCTTCTAACCACAATATCTGGTAGAAGAATATTTCTTTGCCCCAATCGTATAAAAAACTATTGACGCGGGAAGGCTCATTGTGCTATAGTAGACTAGCGATGGAAGTAGGTCTTTTTTTTATGCCTAAAACTAGAAATAAGTGGAGGTGGAAGTTGTGCGCACGAAAATTACCCTGGCTTGCACAGAATGCAAGCAGCGGAACTACAACATGACGAAGGATAAGAAAGCTCATCCTGACAGAATGGAAACAAAAAAGTACTGCAGATTCTGTAAGACACACACGTTGCACAAAGAGACGAAGTAACGGATCAGGCAGAGGAAGTGAGGAAGCAATGGGAGAGAATAAAACAGAAAAGGCTCCAAAGACCAGTTGGTTTAGCGGCTTAAAGGCCGAGTTCAAGAAAATAATCTGGCCGGACAAGACATCACTTACCAGACAGACCGTTGCAGTTGTGGTTGTATCGGTCGTCTTAGGTCTGATCATCGCCGTATTGGATATCCTGATCAAGTACGGTGTCGATTTCCTGGTGAATTTATAGGAGGCAGAGTGATTTATGGCAGAGGCATGCTGGTATGTAGTTCATACCTATTCCGGATATGAAAATAAGGTAAAGGCTAACATCGAGAAGACCATTGAGAACCGTCATCTGGAGGATCAGATCCTGGAGGTCCGCGTCCCCTTAGAGGAAGTGGTTGAAGTGAAGAACGGTGCGAAGAAGCAGGTTCAGAGGAAAATGTTTCCCGGCTATGTTCTTATTAATATGGTTATGAACGATGACACATGGTATGTAGTCAGAAATACCAGAGGAGTTACCGGATTTGTTGGTCCGGGATCCAAGCCGGTACCACTCACGGAAGCTGAAATGAGACCACTGGGGATCAAGGAAGCAAGCTTGGTAGTAGACTTTGCAGAGGGCGATTCTGTGATCGTCATCGGAGGCGTCTGGAAGGATACCATCGGTGTGATCCAGTCCATGAACC
>CAKSAI010000240.1 GCA_934434905.1 uncultured Lachnospiraceae bacterium
CATGGAATCTACTACCGTACCGCCTTCTCTCTTACTTCTTAACGCCGCACTGTACACGGCATCCAACAACTCCAGACGAAGATTGTAATAATATTGAAAATTCTTCAAGCCTCTTTCACCGTTCGCCCACGGATGATGCTTCCCATGCCATGAATGATCGCGCATAAGCGGTGAAAATGTGCCAAACTGCACCCAGCGGATATAAAGCTCCTCAAAATCCGGTCCTTCCTGGGTCATGTAGCTGCGGAGCGAGAATCCGCCGATATCACTGCCCCAGACAGAGATACCGGAAGCTGCTGCCGAAAGCATTTCATATACCGAACGTTTCAGCCCCAAAAAGGTAGAGTAACTGTCACCGCCAAAAGCGGCTGTGTAGTGCTGGCTCCCGGCGCAGCCTGCGCGCTGGAAGAGCACAAAATCGTCTCCCAGTCTCTCATAAAACGCTTCGTTCATCCGTCTTCCATACCAATACGCATATTCATTGTGCATGGCAAGACCCGTCCTGCCATTACTGCAAACGGAATCCTGGGGAAGGGAATCGGCAAAATCCACCATTTCTCCACACACACCCAGATTCCAGAGATTTTCAAACTTATCATTTATCACGTCTTTTGAAGCCGGATCCGTAAAGTCGATATAATAATGCTTCATAACCTCTTTGGGATTGCTTGCTTTCTTCACGCGGTAATCCTTGTAAGTAAGCTTTGTCTCTCCAAATGGCGGAAGTACGGAATTCGTCCACATGAACGTGCGGATACCGCGCGCTCTCAGACCTCCCAGGGTTTCCTCCGTCGGGTCTGTCTCAAGATATGCCTGATGAATCTTCACGCCATACTTCTCGTATGTGTCCAGCACCTTCGTCAGATTCTCCAGGGCATGGCCGGAATCCGGTTTGTTCCAGAGCGGCCATCCGCCTCCGAGCCAGTAATCAAAGGCCCACTTTGGCGGAACAAACGGTGTTCCTGTCAAAGCGTGATACTGCTTCAGATTCTCTGCTGCCGTTCCCGTCCAGATATAAACATCAAACTGCGTACCGTAGATTTCTGCCCGGATCTGATTCGGTTTGCTGTACCCAATATCAAATTCCATCGGCAGATACGTATTGAAAAACATACTGTAGTTCTTCGTGGAATGCATCAACGGAATATTCTTGTATGCCTGTGTTTTGTCGCAATACTCATCGCACAGCTCCGAATACCCGTTTCCGGTAACAAGCACATCCACATTCCACATCAGAAGGCGGCTGCGGTACTGGCGAAGAGCGTTAAAGCGTTCTCCGAAACCGAAAAATTCTTCCTGTTGCTCAATCGGCAGAAAGAAACGATACATCGCCGGTTCTTCATCAATATTCACGCCGATCTTAAAGTCCGAATAATCCCATCTTCCGCAACCGCTGCGAAACGCCGTCTTTAACTCCCGATTCCGGTCATAGATCTCTATCGCCCACGTGGCAGGAGTGGAAATGAATACAACCGATGTGCCGTTTCCTGTCATACGGAAGCTGGTTTCGTCTATCTGTTCATATAGAATATCACAGAGACCGGAAGGGGCAAAAGCGCCTTCTCTGCCATTGTGTATCCTAACTCCGCCGTCTGTCGGGAAAGTAATATACATCGTGACCGTTTTCCTGGTGCAAAACATAAAGCGAAACCGTTTTTTCCCTTTGTCCACGGTCAGCACCGAAGAAGGATTTTCAAATGCTACATTCGGTCTATATGGCATTTCATCTACAAGAATACCCATACCCTAGTTCTCCTTATGCTCCTTATTCTCCTTATTCTTTCTTCTTGCCACCAGAATCATCACTGCGCCCAGCACTGCCGCCAGCAGAATCACTCCTCCGCCTATGATATAAGCTTCCACCGGAATACTCCATGCCGCCTCCGTCTGCTTGTCATCATCCGTCCGATATCCCTCCGGTTTGATGCTTTCGGGAATCTTCAATTCGGTGTCTGCCGTCTCATCAACAGCCACACCCAATGTTCCATTCGCAGCAACCTGCTGTTCTGCCACTTCCGGCTCTCCCTGTTCATTCAGTCTGGTAATCTTCAGATTGTCGAAGGAACCCTTCTTGCAGGTCGTAGCCAGCGAAATATAGCCGCCGTCATAATTTGTCAGCGTACATACATACGGCTCCTCATAGTCATCTACCCACAGCATCGCCTGATCGCCGACCACGCGAACCTTCATGGTATGTTTCTTTCCCTGATTGCCCCCGTATAACACCGTATCATAATAATCCTTCAATCGAATTCCCGTTTCGCGTGCACTGTTGATCTTTTCTTTGTCGTTGGTGTCGAAATTCGCATTCCGCAGATTACCGATAAAGTTTCTGACACCTTCCATCTCTACATATGCCGCAACCGGATTCGATTCCGCATAGATATCATTCAGATCGATATAAGAACCAACCTTTTCCGATCCGAACAATACCATCAGCCGCTGCCACTGCTGGGTGTATTCCACTTCCAGCTCGAAGTTCACATATGCTTCTCTGTTATACGTCAGGATCGCGATCTCCTTATACGTATCACCATTGACTGCCCGATAAGCGTCACGTGTCAGTTTTCCGGATGAGGATACATACCAGTTCGGCACATTCTCCGTAACAGCCCCCGATTCCTTGTCCTTAATATAAGTTGCCGTGAAATCTGCCAGATCATCCTGGGTATCGAAGCTCCAATACTTCACGCCCTTTTCAGCAGACGGAAGGGTCTCCACCACGCGTATCCGAATCCTGGCTCCTGCATGGGTCGTTTTGTCAACCAATGCCGTAAACTCGTATATTCCGGCTGTATCTGCCTGATAATTTAAGGATTTCCAATCCACGCCTGTCTGCTTCGTCTGTCCGTTTTTCATCGTCACCGTCAGACTGGAGGGAAGGTTTAACGCACTCTCCTGTGTTCCAACAGCTACGGTAATATCTCTGGGCGTTTCCACCGATACCACACGGTCGTCTGCAAGTCCTGACAGATCTGTGATCTTCAGATTATCAAATCCTGCCCCTCTTCCGGTCGCTGCCAGAGAGATATAGCCGCCCTCATAATCTGTCAATTCATAATCCGCGATCATGCCACAGTCGTCCAGCCAGATATAGCAGTGTCCACTGATAACCGCCACTGTCATTGTGTGCCAGCTTCCGACATTGGAAGACCACTTTCCCGCAACATGATATCCCTCCAGCTTAACGAGGGTTCTCGCCATCGGTCGCATCTCTGAATTATAGGTCGCAAGATTACCCAGCGCTACAAGCCCGCCTCCGGCTCCCAGATCATTCTCAGGATAGAGCAGGATCCCCTGCCCGAACTGTGAGGTATTCGGGGCTCTTAAGGCAAACTTCCCTTGCTGGGTGCCGAACATGAACATCAGCCTCTTGGGCGTCTTCTGATAATCATAGGTAGCAACAAAATCGGTCAGCTTTTTATTATATTCCAATACCGATACCATCGTCGAATCATCATATTCAAAGGTTCCCATATTCTTCGATGACGGTGCGGTCAGCGCCCGGTTGCTTTCCAGATGCCCGTTATTGAGCGTCCACTGCTCCTCAAAGTCGCGCTTCTCCATAGCGCCCTCTGCATTGCCCTTGGTGTGGGCCAGATAATAGGTTGTAAATGCGCTGTCGTCAAATTTGGCCGTATTAAAATCTGCGGTAAATGTATCACCGGAAACAGATGTTCCGCCTCCTGTCGGAAGCGCAGTAGATACGTTGTCTGTAATGGTAAAATTCTTAAACCCGTGCCAACTGTTTGCATGGGAGAACAGGGAGATGTAACCGCCTGTATAATTACTACCCAGCTTCACATAGAGAACAGGGTCCGTTCCACCGTCCACGAACGCATATAACCGCTTGTCTTTTACTATGATCTTTACCGTATGCAGGGTTCCCTCATACGGAACGGTATTACCGGCAGCATCCATAAATCCTTCCGGCGCATTCACCGTATTACGAAGCGATAATGTATCTGTACTTGTCACATTGTTCAGGTGCCCCTTAATATTGGAATAACCCTCTGCTTCCAGATAGAAAATCGCGCCCTTTTCCGCAACCAGTTTGTCATTCTGCCATTCCAGAGGATAAACGCCCAGATCTCCGCCGATCACAACGCCCATACGCCGTGCCGTCTGCTGATAGGTGTATGTTAATTCAAAATCCGTATACTGCTGTTTCGTATACGTGAGAACATCCACATCCTTTGTCTCAGCATATTTCCATGTAATACTTTTATCATAAGTTGTTGTCCGGGTCAAGATTCCGCCGTCATTCAGATACCATCTGTCTTTCAGATCAACCTTATCCATTTTGCCCGTCACCGTGGCATCGGCCAGATGATACGCAGCAAAATCCTTCTCTACCTCCTGCAGCGTCTCATAACCGAAATTCTCCGGCGTCTGGTTCTTATCTGTTCCAAGCTCGGCACCCTCTTCCAGCTCTCTGACCGTCAGCGAGAGAAACGCTCCCTTTGCTCCTGCCTTGGCATTCGTCACCAGGGAGATATATCCGCCCTCATAATCCGCCAGACGAACCGTTACTCTGGATGTCTCATTATTGTCAATGACCATCGTCATATAACCGTCCACCACACGGACCATCATGGTATGAATGCTCTGCTTGTTTAATGTGCCATCCAGATCATTATTATTCCACCAGAAGGAATCCAGACGGGCATCTCCTCTGTCTCTGTGCAACGCTTCCGACGCATCGGTATAGGAAGATGTATACAGGGAACCGCGGACATTTCGATACCCCTCCGCTTCCGTGTAGGCAAAAACGCCGCCATTTCCTTCCAGCCGACTTCCCTTCTGCGTATAGGCAAACTCGCCTTTCTCCGTTCCGAACATCACGCCATATCTCTGCATTCTGTTCTGCTCATACTTCAGTACCAGCTCAAAGTTCGTATACTGCTTCTTGGTTAAGGTAAGCAGCGAAAACTCTGTCCTGTCATTGCTTCCTGCCGCCGGACGGCTGCTCAGAAGCTTGCCACCCTTTAACACAAAGAGTTCGGCGATATCCCCTGCCTCGGTGGGCTGGTTCTCTGCGGAATCCAGCGTATACGTGGCAAAGTCATCTTTTAATTCATCCAGGGAGGAGATCGTATTAAAGCTCTGCTTATAGACACCTTCTATCGCTGTGGCACCCTGGATTTCCTCTGCTGAAAACGCGCCGAAGCCGCCATCATTGTTTCCATTCGAATACAAGGACACGAAACCGCCCTGATAATTTTCCGTTACCTG
>CAKSAI010000241.1 GCA_934434905.1 uncultured Lachnospiraceae bacterium
GACTGCATTCGAAGAAGAGATGAGGGCGGAACACAACCGTTTCTGCGACAGCTTTCTGGAATGCGCGCATCAGGTGGAACGCATAGAGACCTTCATCAGAGGGAATAATCTCATGAGGTATGTGGCGGCCAATCTGAACCTGGTAACGGAGGAAAGAGCGGAGGAATACGATCTGTGGGCAGAGGAGTCGCTGCAGCGCCTCTCAGTCTCTAACCGGGTGGCAGATAGCTTTCTTCTGGTGGGATCCAACAGAAACAACAAAAACCTGTATTGTGAAATAGGAGACCGGAAGCTGACGCCGGATAACTTTCCGTCCAGAGATGTTTTGGAGAAAAGCGGGCTTTTGCGGGTTTTGCTTGCAAACTGGGGAAATATTGGGAGAATGAATGAGGGCGAACTGCAGAGCCAGATAAGGAAGAATGCCGGCTTTGATGATGCAGAGAGAGAATCTCTCCAAAATCTTATTGCTTATTTGGAGGGACATTTTTTCGCGTGCACTTATATTGAAGATACCCTGGTTCTCATCCGTCTGAATGATGCGTATTTTGAAGAAAAATTTGGTATGGGAGAAGGATATTCGTTCTTTGTCTTCCGGTCAACGGAGGATCTCCTTTTCCGGGTGCAGGGCGGCGGGAGACGCCTGGAATCGCTGACCGCCGGAATGGACAGCAGAAAAGAAGCGTTTGAAGACGAGGAATACAGCTATACCTGTACCTATAATCTATATGGAAATCTAAATGTGGTTACGGCAAGGGAAAAGAATCTGCCGGACGCCTTTTTCAGAAACGGAACAAAGGGGCGGATTTTTCTTCTGACGGCGATCCTGCTTGTTGCTGCGCTATTATCCTTTGCCATATTGTATGCCATATCAAAGCGGGTTTTCATACGTCTGGATAAAATATATCAGGAAATCAGAAAACAGGCGCAGTCCCACAATTTCAGTCTGATCGAGACGGAGGAGAAGAAATCCTTTGTGCAGATTACAATCTCCAACCGGATCTTTCTGGCACTCATTTGTTCCTGTCTGGCTTCTTTAATTGTTACCGGGATATTGTTTCGCAGAATCACAGATTATGATACCAGAAATTCTGCATATGATCTGGTGAGAAGCATCGGGATGAGATATGAGAATCAATTTGAGACCTATTTTGATCGGTATAACAGCCTGTCAACAGCGATGGCAGAGACCTTTATCAGGGACTTTCAGGGGGAGGATTATCAGAGCAATTATGAATTGATCAAGGAGTTTGAGGGGAATTTCTATTATGAGACCTCTTTTCTACCGGGTTATTCCTATGCGTTTATTGTGAAGGGCAACACGAATGTACTTTATCAGACTGCGTTTTCCAGTCAGACCGGGATATCCGGTGCGTTGGTCAACCAGGCGTTGACTGCGGCGGAACAATGCAGTGATAATGGGGTGTTTGTCCCGGTTGACGATGTTTTCTCCGGTGAAAGAAAGGTTGCTTTTGTAAAAAAACTCTATCTGGAGGATACAGCCATTGGAAATATGATCATCGTGCTGGATGCTCCTGCCTTGCAGAAAAATTCCATGGAGGATATGCTTCGGGCAAATTATTATGTGGTGGATCAGAAGCATGAGCTCATGCTTGCGGATGGGGATACTGATCACTATGGACGGCTGAAAGAGATCTCAAGCGGGCTTTATGCGGTAGATGATCTTATCATATCTGCGGATGATCATCTGAAGGATTATCTGGGTATCTGCGTCGTTGCGGCAGATTATAGCTTTTATTTGAAGCAGATCCGGCAGTATCAGTTTTACAGTTTCCTGTTGATGCTTGGTATGGGTGTGATCTGCCTGGCAGTTTCTTTCGCATTGAAGTCAATCCTGATACGGCCGTTTAACATATTGTTGAATCATATGAACCTGGTACCGGAGGGAATTTATAAAAAGGTTCCCGAAAGCCATATGGCGGATGAAATCGACACCATTGCAGATGCCTATAACAGGATGATCGTCCGGCTGGAGAAGATGGTGGATATGAGTATCCGGCAGGCAACAAAGCAACAGGAGTTAGAACTTTTGCGGGTTCAGGCGGAATTTAAGATGCTTCAGCAGCAGATCAATCCCCACTTCCTTTTTAACACATTAGAGATTATTAACCTGTTGGCGATCAACAACCATGAGGACGATATTTCAAGAATGGTAAAGTGCTTATCCCATATCATGCGCTATGCCATCAGCAAGTCAACGATCGTGAATGTGAAGCGGGAGATTGAAGCGCTTGAGGCGTATATTGAGATCCAGAGATTTCGTTTTGATGCGAATTTTAATATTGAATTGGATCTGGATCGGACGCTGTTTGACTGCTATATCATCAAGTTTATTCTTCAGCCTCTGGTGGAGAATGCCATCACGCATGGGATGAAGCAGACAGCCGGAGGCGGCAGGATCCTGGTGACGCTGTCGTGCTATGAAGAAGGACTGGAATTCAAAGTATCGGATAACGGCATCGGGATGTCCGAGGCGGCTCTGGAACAGCTTAGGGAGTCTATATATGATCCCAGGACGGAATATTCGCAGAGTAGTAAGAGTGGGATCGGACTTAAGAATGTATACAGAAGGATCAAGTTATATTACAACGACAGGGGCGAGTTCCTGATCGACAGCAAGGAGGGGGAGGGGATGACCGTTACCCTTCGGATTCCCTTTGAACTTGATAACGAGGAGATGTAAGAACCGCAATTCCGGAAATCTGGGGCAGAATGTGCAATATGCATTCTGCTTCTTTTTATTGTCCCGTTTTTTGAGAAAGTGTGAAAAAATTATGAACAACTTGATTTTGTGGAATAAATATAGAATTTGTCACATTTTCATAAAAAAGCTGCTGTGGTACAATATTAGAAAACAAATTTAACGAAGGAGAGTTTTGATTATGAGAATAAAAAGGGTGATTCGTGTATTTCTTGCTACAGCCATGACCGTGACGCTTGCCACGTCTATGGCCGGCTGCGGTGACTCCGACAATGGCGGGGGAAAGGGAAAGGATAAGAACGGAGACATCACATTGACTGTGACCGTCAACTCATCGGAACTTGGAGATCCGGATCTGTATGCACGGTATGAAGCAGAGCATCCGGGGATCAAGATCGACGTAATGCCGATGAGCAACAATGATTCCAAGCTGCTGTCCATGATTGCATCGGGGAATCCGCCGGATATTATCCGTTGTACCGGATTTGATGAAGTGCCGGTATTTGTGCAGAGAGGTATCCTGATGCCGCTGGATGACTACATTGCGAAGTCAGACAAGCTGAATCTGGACAATATGTATGAGGTTGCAAATATGTGCCGTTTTGACGGAGAGAAGCGCGGCGAGGGATCGCTCTACGCACTGCCGAAGGACTGGAGTCCCATTGGCCTGTGGATCAATAAGGATGTATTTGCAGAGGCAGGGATTCCGCTTCCCTCTGAGACAGAGCCTATGACCTGGAAAGAATTCGGAGAACTTGCCAAGAAGCTGGTGAAGTGGGACGGAGAAGCCGTGGAGCGTCATGGCTGTGTAACTGCCCTGGCATTCCCAACGCTGCTTGAAATGTACCTGAATGGCAGCGGTCACTCTCTGTGGACTGACGATTACAATTCGACGACGCTTACATCAGCCGAGACGAAGGAAGCGATCAGCTATTTTATGGATCTGCAGGAGCATGCGGCGCTCGCCTCATCTCTGTACCCGGCATCTGACAGCGTGGGAAGCGCGGGACTGTTGGAGGACAAGATCGCGATGGCGCTTGCCGGTTATTGGTTCAACGGTGCTTTTGCAGCAGCCAATAAGGTGGACAAGGCTTCAGAGAAGCTGATGTTTGTTCCGGCTCCCATCGGTGACAAGAAGGCGGCTTATTGTGTGGACGTTTCCTGTATCGGGATCTTCTCGGAGACAAAACACCCGCAGGAGGCATATGAGTTCTGGGAGTGGCTTGTGTCCAGTGAAGAAGCGGTTACCGCCCGTGCTGAGGTAGGACTTGGTATCCCGGCATCGAAGGATTATTTCTCAAAACTGCCTTATGAGACAGCATTCAACAAGCAGACGCTGGATGTGGTCACAAACTACCAGCTGCCGAATGTGGATATGACGACAAGAGTTTGTCCGTATATCAATTATTCCGGTCTGATCGCTTTGTTTGACAAATATTATCTGCCCGTCTTATATGGCCGGGAGAATCTTGACGATGCGCTTAAGACAATCAACCAGGAAACAGAGATACTTATAAAAGAAGGAAAAGATCTGGTGGGGGCTGAGTAAGATGGCTTCAAGAAGGAAAGGTTCAAGAAGGAAAAGGGGATTGTCTCCCCTTGACAGAAAGAGACATAAAACATTTTATATCATCATGGCGCCGTTTGTGCTCTTATTTCTGCTCTACAGGCTGTTTCCGATGGCCTGGGGTGTGTACATAAGCTTTACAAACTACTCAGGCTTCAATATCAACAACCTGAAGTTCGTGGGTCTTGATAATTATCAACATGTATTTGCAGATTCCCAGGCATTTTCTTCTCTGGGACGCACGATCCTGATCGGTGTCGTGGTGGTGCCGCTTTCGATTATCATCTGTAATACGATGGCGATATTCCTGTCCATGAAGTTCAAGGGAGTCGGGGTTTTTCGGACTTTCTTCTACATACCGTCGATCTTTCCGGCGGTTGCGGTAGGTACGATCTGGAACGGAATGTTCCTGCGGGACGGCGGTGTTATCAACGAGCTGATCAAGCTGTTCGGAGGCGAGCCCGTTAACTGGATGGGATATGACCATGCCTTCTACGCCCTGCTCATCATGATGCTCTGGGGAGCCGGTGGCAGTGTCCTTAACAACATTGCAGGCATCAAGAATATCTCCCAGGAGCTTTTCGAGGCGGCACAGCTTGACGGGGCAGGAAACTGGAAGCTTATTACCAAGATCATCCTGCCGCTGACGACGCCGATGAATTATATGGCGCTCGTTACCGGTATCATCTCTTCTATGCAGTTGTTCAGCCAGCCGATCATGCTGAGCGGCGTGGGTATGTCTTCCGTGCCGATCAAGCCGCTCTATACCTACATGGTCCACACATACCAGCAGATTTTTGTAAATCTGCGGTTTGGTTATGGTCTTGCATTGACATGGGTTGTATTCATCATTATGATCGCTGCAACTATGATCAATGAGTGGACGAGCAAGAAATGGGTTCATGTGGATGAATGA
>CAKSAI010000242.1 GCA_934434905.1 uncultured Lachnospiraceae bacterium
CTTTCCGGTTCCTGCTCCTGCAATCACAAGATGGTTGTGTATATCCTTTACAATACAAGTCATTTGTTGCCTATCTAATTTTCGCCCCTCAACATTTCCAATCAAAGCATACGCACTTTGTATTTTTGCGTCTGCGACACGGCCATTATGATCTGCTATCTGCTGTTTCAAGGTACTCGCATTTCGCTGTAATTCCGCTTTCTTACTCAGTAGCTTTTTGTAGTTAGCGGCTTTCTTTACTTCCCGGATATTTGTATCACTGATACTTTGAATCAATATCAAATTGCGATCATGCCATTCAAATTCCTTGCTTGGTTCCACAAACGATTGATGATTCTGAAATAAAGCGCTGATTTCTTGGATAGCAACGTTAATTTGCTGAATCAAATTATCACACACTTTGTTTTGCAATTTGATTTTTTCTTCATGTCCCTCTATTAATGTTTTTATAAATCCCATAAAATCACTTGTTTCCCCTTTCAACCTTTTAACTCATTGTAGCATAAATCATTATTTTTATATAGATGTAATCCAGCATCACCCCCTCCCATACAATCCCTCATGCCTGGGGCCTCTCCAGTTTCCATTTATCTCCTATTGCTTATATGTTACAAAACTGTTACAATCTTTTTGTGCTTAGCTAACACATACAAAAAAATAAGGAGGACGAAACTATGTGTAATATCATCAATAGCTGTTCCGAGTTATTTAATACTCTTTGCAAATACTTTAACCTCGGTTGCTAATTATCTGCCCCGGCTTAGGCTGGGGTGCTTTTTGCATTCTTATATTATCCGTCCTATTATCTTTTCCAAAATTCCCCACCACATTTTTTTCATTTCCGTTGTTCAGACAACATACTCTTAATTGTTATTCTACTATACTAAGTCCTGCAAGTCAAAAAAACAAGAAAAGGAGACTTCACTTTATGGATAAAAAAATGTTTTGTTTTCAATGCGAACAGACCGCCGGCTGCACCGGCTGTACCGGAAATGCAGGTGTCTGCGGGAAATCCGCCGATACTGCGAAGCTGCAGGATCGCCTCACCGGCGCCCTGATCGGTCTGGCCCGCGCCTGCGCAGAGCAGGAAGCTGCAAACCGGACGGCTCTCACACCCCTGGTACTGGAGGGGCTGTTCACAACCATTACGAATGTGAATTTCAATGATGAAACCATTGAGATTTTGATAGAAAAGGTTCGTACGGAGAAGAAGAAGCTTGCTCCGCTGACCCCGGATTATGACATGGCTGACCTCTGGAACGCAGAAGAAGACATCCGCTCCCTGAAATCACTGATTCTTTTCGGTATTCGCGGCATGGCCGCTTACGCCTACCACGCGAGGGTGCTGGGTTATTCCGACGAGACGGTGGATCGCTTCTTCTTCACGGCACTGGATACCCTGCGAAAGGATCTCCCCATGGAGGAACTGCTTCCGGTTGTCTTGCAGGTAGGGGAAGTAAATCTGGCCTGCATGGCACTTCTTGACCGGGCCAACACGGAGACCTTCGGCACCCCGGCTCCTGTCACGGTTCCCCTCACGGTAGAGAAAGGGCCCTTCATCGTGATCTCCGGCCACGACCTGTACGATCTGAAGCTGCTGCTGGAACAGACCGAGGGCAAGGGAATCAACATCTACACCCACGGGGAGATGCTGCCGGCCCACGCCTATCCGTTGCTGAAAAAATACCCGCATCTGAAGGGCAACTACGGCACGGCATGGCAGAACCAGCAGAAGGAATTTGCCAACCTCCCGGCTCCGGTTCTCTTCACCACCAACTGCCTGATGCCGGTAAAGCAAAGCTATGCGGACCGCGTATTTACCACCGAGGTGGTGTCCTATCCCGGCATGGTGCACATCGGGGACTCCAAGGACTTTACCCCGGTCATTGAGAAGGCTCTGGAGCTGGGCGGCTTCCGTGAGGATACCGTGTTCACCGGCATTAACGGCGGCTCCCAGGTGACCACCGGATTCGGCCACGGCACGGTGCTCTCCCTGGCGGATCAGGTCATCGACGCCGTGAAGGCCAGACAGATCAGCCACTTCTTCCTGGTGGGCGGCTGCGACGGTGCCCGCACCGGCCGGAATTACTTCACGAATTTTGTGAAACAGACACCGAAGGACAGCATTATTCTGACCCTGGCCTGCGGAAAATACCGCTTCAACGACCTGGATCTGGGATCCATCGGTGCATTTCCCAGGATCATGGACATGGGGCAATGCAATGATGCCTACAGCGCCATCCAGGTAGCATTGGCACTGGCCAAAGCCTTCGACTGCGGCGTAAACGACCTGCCGCTGACCCTGGTGCTCTCCTGGTATGAGCAGAAGGCCGTCTGCATCTTGCTGTCACTGCTGCACTTAGGCATCCAGAACATTTACTTAGGCCCGACACTGCCCGCATTTATCTCCAAAAACGTGCTGGACTACCTGGTGGAGAACTTCCACATCTCGCCCATCAGCACACCTGAGGAGGATCTGAAAAAAATCCTGGGCTAATCGGATCAGCCATACATGGCAAATCCCAGGCTAACGAGATTAAGACATACAAAAACAGGCGGAGCCCCGCATCCGATATATGGATTCGAAGGCATCCGCCTGTTAAATTACAATTACTGCAGCCTTCCACAGCACTGCTTATATTTCTTGCCGCTTCCGCAGGGACAGGGATCATTGGGATAGATCTTCGCATTCTCCCGCTTCACCGGTCCCTTCTTGGCAGAGTCGTCCCGGTTGGTTCCGGTCACCTTGGCCACCTGCTCACGCTCTACCTTCTGCTCGATCTTCACATGGAACAGCAGCCGTACCGTATCCTCCTGGATGCTGGCGGTCATGCTGTCAAACATGTCAAAACCGCTCATCTTGTATTCTACCAACGGATCACGCTGGCCATAGGCCTGCAGGCCGATTCCCTGACGCAGTTGATCCATATCGTCGATATGATCCATCCATTTCCGGTCGATCACCTTAAGCAGGATCACGCGCTCCAGCTCACGGACAGCCTCCGGCTCCGGGAACTCCGCTTCCTTCGCCTCGTAGAGCTTCACTGCCTGCTCCTTTAAGCGATGCTTCAGCTCATTTGCCTTGATTCCCTCCACATCCTCCGGTGTGACAGGCTTCAACGGGATGATGGGCAGCAGGAGCTGGTTTAATTCGTTCAGATCCCATTCCGAGCTGGGTTGATCCGCAGAAATACAGGTATCCACGGTATTCTCCACCCGGTCAGTGATCATCTTGTAGATGGCATCCCGCATGCTCTCGCCGTCCAGAACACGACGACGTTCCTTATATATGATCTCTCTCTGGTCATTCATTACCTGGTCATATTCCAGCAGGTTCTTACGAATTCCAAAGTTGTTGCTCTCAATCTTCTTCTGCGCCTTCTCGATGGCGTTAGTCAGCATCTTATGCTGAATCTGCTCACCCTCCGGCACACCCAGAGCGTTGAACATGCTCATAAGCCGTTCCGAACCGAACAGTCGCATAAGATCGTCCTCCAGCGAAATAAAGAACTGGGACTCACCCGGATCTCCCTGACGTCCGCTTCGGCCTCGCAACTGATTGTCGATACGTCTGGCCTCATGACGCTCCGTACCGATGATCTTAAGGCCTCCGGCCGCTCTGGCATCATCATCCAGCTTAATATCCGTACCACGTCCGGCCATGTTGGTAGCGATGGTCACAGCGCCGTGCATACCGGCCTCAGCCACGATCTCCGCCTCCAGCTCATGGAACTTGGCATTTAAGACCTTGTGCTGAACGCCCCGGCGCTTCAGCATGGCACTGACCTCCTCGGAAGCCTCGATGGTGATCGTACCCACCAGTACAGGCTGTCCCTTCTCATGCGCCTTAACGATCTCATCAATGACCGCGTGCAGCTTCTCCTTCTTGGTCTTATATACTGCGTCATGCAGATCCTTACGGATTACCGGCTTATTGGTCGGGATCTCAATAACGTCCATGCCGTAGATATCGCGGAACTCCTTCTCCTCCGTCAGAGCCGTACCGGTCATACCGGACTTCTTCGCATATTTATTGAAAAAGTTCTGGAAGGTGATATTCGCCAGTGTCTTGCTCTCCCGCTTCACTTTCACGTGTTCCTTGGCCTCGATAGCCTGATGCAGACCATCGGAGTATCTTCTTCCCGGCATGATACGTCCTGTGAACTCGTCCACGATCAGCACCTGATCGTCCTTCACCACGTAATCCTTATCCCGGAACATCAGGTTATGCGCCCGCAGCGCCAGAATGACATTGTGCTGGATCTCCAGATTGTCAGCATCCGCCAGGTTGTCGATCTTGAAGAACTGCTCCACCTTCTTGACACCCTCAGCGGTAAGGTTCACTACCTTGTCCTTCTCATTTACGATAAAGTCTCCGCTCTCCTCGATCTCCACGCCCATGATGGCATCCATCTTGGAGAATTCCTGACTGGCTTCGCCGCGCACCAGCTGCGTCGCCAGGATATCGCAGGCCTCATAGAGCTTGGTGGATTTGCCGCTCTGGCCGGAGATGATCAGCGGCGTCCTGGCCTCATCGATCAATACCGAGTCCACCTCGTCGATAATGGCATAATGCAGGTCACGCTGTACCAGTTGTTCCTTATAAATAACCATGTTGTCACGCAGGTAGTCAAATCCCAGCTCGTTATTGGTCACATATGTGATGTCGCAGGCATATGCTGCCCGGCGCTCATCATTATCCATGGAGTTTAAGACGACACCCACCGTCAGTCCGAGAAACTCATGTACCTTTCCCATCCACTCGGCATCACGCTTCGCCAGATAATCATTGACCGTCACCACGTGGACGCCCTTGCCCTCCAGGGCATTTAAATAAGACGGCAGGGTAGCCACCAGGGTCTTTCCTTCACCGGTCTTCATCTCGGCGATACGCCCCTGATGGAGCACCACGCCTCCCACAAGCTGTACCCGGTAAGGTTCCATGCCGATGGATCTCTTTGCGGCTTCACGGACAGTTGCATATGCCTCCGGCAGTAACTGATCCAGTGTCTCGCCATCCGCCAGTCTCTTCTTATATTCCTTCGTCTTGTCCCGCAACTGTTCATCAGTCAATGCCTGCATCGTGGGGCGCAGCGCCTCGATCTTGTCCACGATGGGGTTCACCAGCCGAAGCTCACGCTCGCTGTGGGTACCAAATATCTTCGATATAACTCCCATAAAT
>CAKSAI010000243.1 GCA_934434905.1 uncultured Lachnospiraceae bacterium
GAACAGGCGCAGGCCTGTGCAATATGGCAGATTGTGATATCGTGCATAAAATTTCTTTGTACAAAGGACAGGATTGAATCGAATACCTCATTTTGGGTATTCCTATAAGCAATATCAGCATGCAGCAGCTGAAGCAGCTCCAGCATATGGCAGAGTGGCCAGATGACGGTGCTCAGCCACGCTGTATCTTCGGGCACATGCTTCAGGTTGTTTTCGTATATGCGTAAAAGTTCAGATTTATCAAGATAGTATTCCTGCGACAGACGGCTGATACGTTCTGTCGCTTTTGCTTTGTGGATTCCATAGCCGCTGACACTTACGAAAAGCTTGCTATTGACAAAAAAGACATACTCTTCCAGCCCGGCATGGCACATGCCGAACAGGACCCCCTTTTTATATTCACGAAAAACCTTCTGTTGGCAGTGGATGCATTTCTGCCAGGCTGCGTCGTCCGTCTTAACCAGAGAGCAAAAAGGATTCCGGTGAATATTGTTTTCCAACAAGCCGCCGATCTCCCAACCGTGGATCGTGATGAAAAGGTTTTGCTCTGTCAAATAAGAAATGTAATTGTTGATATCATGTACCAGTTTGTGCTTCATAAATATCACCTTGTCGTCATTATAGTTGTTTCTTGCAATTTTGTAAATATATTTTGCAGAAAAATGAAGGTATCTCATAAGGAAACATGGTACGATAAAAGAAAAAAGGAGATGGATTTTATGATACCGGAATTTGAATTGCATACGGATGTATTAGTTTTAGGCAGCGGGCCAGCAGGATTTGCGGCGGCGTATACGGCGGCAAAAAACGGAGCAAAAGTGATCCTTGCAGAACAAGGCGGCGATGTGGGTGGAATCTCCACATCGGGACTTATGAGTCATTGGACCGGAGACTGCGGCAGCCCGTTATACCGCCAGATTCTACGCCGGAGCGCAGATAAGAATGAGGGCGCGACAAAGGGCGTTATCACAACCCACATTGATCCGGAGAAACTGAAAACATTATATCTGGAAATGCTTTCAGAACAGAATGTAAAAATCATGCTGTACACCTTTGCGGAGGATGCGATCTGTGACGGTGACAAAGTGCTTGGGGCGACAGTGCTCAACAAATCCGGAAAAACCGATATTTACGCAAAAGTTACCATCGATGCTACCGGAGACGGGGATATTGCCGCAAGGGCGGGAGCTGAGTATGTTCTGGGGCGGGAAGAGGATAACAAGATGCAGCCTGCGACGCTTATGTTCAAGGTAGGCGGAGTGGATAAAAGCCGCGCGGTTTTCCTGGGATCCTTTGAATCGACCTATGAGACGGAGAAAGGGGAGCTCCAGGCGCTTGCAAGGGAGCATATACCCTATCCGGCGGGGCATATACTGACCTATGACGCAACCTTGCCGGGAATTGTTACCTGCAATATGACAAACGCAGTGGACATTGACGGAACAAAGGCCGAGGATCTGACAAGGGCAACGTTGACCTGCCGCAGACAGATGGAGGATATCGTGGCATATCTGCGAACCTACGTACCCGGATATGAAAATTGTTTTATTGTCAGTTCCGCATCCTTGATTGGCATCCGTGAAACAAGGCATTTTAAAGGAAAATATACTCTGACAGAGCAGGATATTTTAAGTGCCAGGGTGTTTGACGACTGTGTGGTAAAGGATGCGCATTTCAATTTTGATGTACACAATATTACTGGTTCCGGTCTGGATGAGACAGGTGTGCAGAAGAATTTTACGCAGGAGAAAGGATATACGATTCCGTACCGCTGTCTGCTTCCGGCGGAAAAAGAAGGTCTGCTTTTGTGCGGAAGAAATATATCCGGTACGCATATGGCGCATTCCAATTACAGGGCCATGCCGATTTGTCTCGGAACAGGCGAGGCAGCAGGCGCAGCTGCTGCCATAGCCAGCCGGCATGGGTGTGGCCTGTGCGATGTTACAGCTGCTGAAATTCGAGAAAAAGTTGGAATTATTGATTAAAAAATTATAAGAATCGCCGTGTTGTTTTGTTATAATATGGACAGAGAAAAAACAGAGGAGATTCGTATGAAGATCGATAAAGAAACAATCATTGCAGGAAAGAGGTTATGGGATACGGTTCCTGGTCCGGTAAAGGATTTAGCGCCGCTGTGCCGGAAAATCGCTGCGGAGGGCAGCGTTCTTTTAAAAAACGATAACGTTCTGCCCTTTAAAAAGGGAGAGAAGATCGCGGTATTCGGCCGGATCCAGGAGACTTATATCAAGAGCGGAACCGGCTCCGGCGGTCTTGTGAATGTGGAACAGGTGCCCTGTATTCTTACGTCTCTGCGGGAAAATGGAATATTTGAGATCGATGAGACGCTGGCGCTGCGCTATGCGGAATGGATCGAGGAGCACCCCTTTGACAATGGTCACGGCTGGGCCACAGAACCATGGTGCCAGGAGGAAATGGCGGTGGACTGCAGGCTGGCGGAGAAAGCCGCATCACGGAATGACGCTGCGGTGATTATCATTGGAAGAACAGCCGGAGAGGATAAGGATAACTCCACGGAAAAGGGCAGCTATTATCTGACAGGTCAGGAAGAGGAGATGATCGCGAATGTGACAGCCTTCTTTGACCGGGTGGCGGTGATCCTGAATGTGGGCAATCTGGTGGATCTCGGCTTCATGGACCGATATCCCGTCGGTGCAGTGATGTATGTATGGCAGGGCGGTCAGGAGGGCGCTAATGCGTTGGCAGATCTTCTTGCGGGAAAGGTCAGCCCCTGTGGAAAACTGCCGGATACCCAGGCACGCACTGTTGAAAGCTATCCTTCCTATCACAATTTCAGCTATCCAAAGAAAGCATATTATCAGGAAGATATCTATGTGGGTTATCGTTATTTTGAGACCTTTGCAAAGGAAAAGGTGCGTTATCCCTTTGGATATGGACTTACATACACCACCTTTGACGTATCCTGTACAGCTGCGTTGCGCGGGGATAGAAATACAGTTACAGCAGTAAGCAGTGAAGGGACGGTAGCCGATAAGATTACAGTCACGGCGGAGGTAAAGAATACAGGTACATTTCCTGCCCGCCAGGTAGTGCAGGTTTATTACGGAGCGCCCTGTGGAAGGCTTGGCACACCGGAAAAGCAGCTAATCGCCTATCAGAAGACAAAAGAATTGCAGCCGGGCGAGAGCGAGACTCTGACCATGCGGTTTGCCGTTGACGCCATGGCCTCATACGACGACAGCGGGATCACCGGCAATCCCAGCTGTTATGTGATGGAAGCAGGCGATTATGGGATTTATGCAGGAACCGATGTGCGAGTGGCGGAGAAGATATTTGTTTATTCGCTGGCGGAAACGATGGTGACAAAGCAACTGGAAGAGGCGCTCACGGGAAGCGAGCCCTTTGAACGCTATGTGGCAAAGGAGACGGGCGGGTGTCGTATTCCCACTCTGCAGTCGGCTCCGATGAGAAGGAGCGATCTGGACGAAAGGATCGCAGAACGCCGTCCAAAAGAGATTCCGTTCACCGGATATCAGGGAATCCAACTTGTGGATGTAGCTGACGGAAAACGCACGATGGAAGCGTTTATCGCCCAGATGACAGACGAAGATCTCTGCGCTATCGTGTGCGGAGAAGGTATGAACAGCCCCAAGGTAACGCCGGGAACAGGCGGAGCCTTTGGTGGGGTGACAGATTCCCTGCTGGATTTGGGGATCCCGGTCTGCTGTGTGACGGACGGTCCCTCCGGAATTCGGATCGGTGACGATTTAAAGAGCACGTCGCTGCCCAACGGATATGTATTTGCCTCAGCCTTTGATGATGCGTTGACGGAAGCGATATTTGAACTGGAGGGCATGGAACTGTTCGGCTATAACATTGATGCGATCTTAGGACCGGGCATGAACATACACCGCCATCCACTCTGCGGCAGGAACTTTGAGTATTTTTCCGAAGACCCGCTTCTCTCAGGAAAGACGGCGGCTGCAATGACACGGGGTGTTGCAAGATCAGGTTGCAGTACGACAATCAAGCATTTCTGCTGCAACAATCAGGAGTATGCCAGATTTGACTGCAATGCAGTGGTATCGGAGCGGGCATTGCGGGAAATCTACCTTCGGGGCTTTGAAATTGCCGTGAAGGAGGGCGGGGCCACCGCGGTCATGACAACCTACAATCCGGTAAACGGCTACTGGAATGCCTCCAATTACGATCTTACCACCACTGTTCTTCGGAAGGAATGGGAATTTGACGGATTTGTGATGACAGACTGGTGGGCAAGGTGCAACTGCAAGGGCGAGGAGGGAACAGGAGAGAACCTGAAGGCCATGGTCAGAGCCCAGAACGATGTGTATATGGTCTGTGATTCGGCGGCGGAAAAGTCCCATAATCTGTACGAGGGATTGAAAGAAGGATATATCAGCCGGGGAGATCTGCAGCGCAGTGCGGCGAATCTGCTTGGATATATCATTAATTCCCCCACCTTTGCGAAGTTTGTGGACGGTGGCTGCGTCAAGCCAGAGTATGAGAACTATGATGAATCCGGGATGGAGACAGCGGTCGAGATCAAGCAGTCGGTATCTGGCTGCGCCTATGCCTGCACGCTTCCGAAGGAAGGCGATTATCTGCTGATATTAGAGGTGGTCTCCCGCATGGATGCTCTGGCCCAGACGGCTATGGGACTTGCGATAGGCGAGAATGTCCGTATCGGCCTGTCCGTGGAGGGAACCGACGGACAGACGAAGGTCATAAAGCGGAAGGTAAGACTTGGAAAGACAGAGAACACCATAATATTTGATTTCCCGGCGGAGATAGAGGTGGATAGGCTGGCGTTAAAATATAAATTGGTGTAGAGTAAAATGCAAGTGCAAAAGCAATGATAATCCAAGATAGACTGGGTGATTTGGCAGAATTTGCCGGATCACCCAATTTTATCTTGTCGCAGTGCAATTTATTGGAATTATCAAACAATATCTTATAAGAAAAAGATATTTTGTTAGAGTACAATAGACATATAATATACTTGCCGACGAAGATGTTCGTGGTGAAGACAAGACATGTGAATAAGAGGAGGAACCTATGAGAAAATTTCAGCAAAAAGGCAGCAAAAGGATATCCCGCCGGATTGCAGCGGGAATGTTGGCATTTACAATGGCATTTACCATGACGGCATGCAGCGTCGGGTATGAGGAG
>CAKSAI010000244.1 GCA_934434905.1 uncultured Lachnospiraceae bacterium
GCATTCAGCTGTTCTTTTTCTTGTATATCGGTGATCGCGCTGTGGTTCCGGGAAACAAGGATACATAGATTGATTCAGTAAAATATTCCCCAAAAATAGTTGACAACCTGACAAAAATGTACTAATATTATGGAAAGGAAACGAACATAAGTTCGCAAAAGGAGAACAGACATGGCAAAAGACGATAAGCTGAGAGAGAAAGCAGACAAGTTAAGAGAAGATAAGATGAGAGCGTTGAACGACGCCATTGCCAAGATAGAGAAGGATTATGGCAAGGGCTCCGTTATGAAGCTGGGGGATTCCAATGTCAACATGAACGTGGAGACCGTTCCCACGGGATGCTTAAGCCTTGATCTTGCACTGGGGCTGGGCGGAATCCCCAAGGGGAGAATCGTGGAGGTCTATGGACCGGAATCCAGTGGTAAGACCACGGTAGCACTCCACATGGTGGCCGAGGTTCAGAAGCGGGGCGGAATTGCCGGCTTCATCGACGCAGAGCATGCCCTGGATCCTGTGTATGCCAGGAATATCGGCGTAGATATTGATAATCTATACATATCCCAGCCGGATAACGGGGAGCAGGCATTGGAGATCACAGAAGCGATGGTCCGCTCGGGCGCTGTGGATATCGTGATCGTCGACTCGGTGGCTGCACTGGTGCCGAAGGCGGAGATTGATGGCGACATGGGAGAATCACATGTGGGACTGCAGGCGCGCTTGATGTCCCAGGCATTGCGGAAGCTGACGGCTGTGATCAGCAAGTTTAATTGCATCGTGATCTTCATTAACCAGCTTCGTGAGAAGGTGGGAGTCATGTACGGCAGCCCGGAGGTTACCACCGGCGGGCGCGCGCTGAAGTTCTATGCCTCCATCCGTATGGATGTGCGCAAGATCGAGACGCTGAAGCAGGGCGGGGAAGTAGTGGGTAACCGTACCAGGATCAAGGTAGTCAAGAATAAGATTGCACCGCCCTTCAAGGAGGCGGAATTTGATATTGTATTCGGAAAGGGAATCTCCAGAGAGGGCGATATCCTGGATCTGGCTGTCAAGTGTAACGTGATCAATAAGTCCGGCGCCTGGTTCGCATATAACGGCAATAAGATCGGCCAGGGGCGCGAGAATGCGAAGCAATATCTTGCAGAGAATGAGCTGATCCGGGAGGAGATCGAGGAGAAAGTACGGGAGTTTTATCAGTTGAATGGAGTCCCGACAGACGGTTCCAGCACGAAGGATGGTACGGAGGCTGCAGCGGACAGCGGGATGGCCGAAGATCTGGAGTAGGACAGCGGAAGAATCATGTCAGGTATACAGAAGGAGCAGTGTGACAGAAGATGATAATTACACAGATGGATTCATTCGGAAAAGATAAGCTGCTTATAACCCTGGATGAAGAGATCTCCTTCTGCCTGTATCAGAAGGAAGTGCATCACCTGCAGTTGGAGCCGGGCGCAGAGCTTACTGATACACTCTATCAGGAGATCCGAAAGGAGATCCTGATTCCCCGTGCAAGAAAGCGCACCATGTATCTCTTAGAGAAGATGGATCGCACCGAGGCTCAACTGCGGGAGAAGCTTAGGCAGGGACGTTACCCGGAGGATATCATAGAGAATGCCATCGCTTATGTGAAGGGCTTTCATTATGTGGATGATCTTCGTTATGCCGAAAGCTACGTGCGCTGTTATAGCCAGAGCAAGAGCCGCCGTCGCCTGTACCAGGAGCTTGTAGGGAAGGGAGTCCCAAGAGATCTGATAGAGCAGGCTTTGGAAGAAGAATACGAGACGGAAGACGAGTCTGCGAAGATTGTCCGTTGGCTGGAGAAGAAGCACTACAGCGCTGAAGAGGCCGACCCGAAACAAAGACAGCGTATGTACCAGTTCCTTCTTCGCAAGGGCTTTCGCTCCGGGGATGTTCTAAGATTACTCTGAATCGTTATGTCTGTTATTATTCATGGTAACTGTTTTGTACAATAATGCTTGACATAATTCCTAAAAAAGTATACAATCTATTATGTTGTTATTCATGTAAAAACAGACAGTTTTGTTATATGTACAATGAAAATTAAATAAGGAGGTGCTCCTGTGCAAGGAATTACTATCGCTATCACAGCAGTTGTCACTTTGCTGATCGCTATTCCTGTAACCTACTTCATCACCGTTGCATATCGCAAGAAGGTGTCGGAAGCCAAGATAGGAAGTGCGGAAGATAAGGCAAGAGAGATCATTGACGAGGCTGTGAAAGCTGCAGAAACAAAAAAGCGTGAGTCGATGCTTGAGATCAAGGAAGAATCGATTCGTGCGAAGAATGATCTTGACAAGGAAATCAGAGAAAGAAGAAATGAGATTCAACGGAACGAACGCCGTATGGTTCAGAAGGAAGAGAATCTGGATCGGAAGTTAGAGGCGATCGAGAAGAGAGAGGCGAGTTTTGCAGCCAAAGAAGAGGACATGAACAAGAAAAGGGCAGAGGTTGCGAAGCTGCACGAAGAACGTGTACAGGAACTGGAGAGAATCTCTGGGTTAACCTCTGAACAGGCAAAAGAATATTTGTTGAAGACCATTGAAGACGATGTAAAACTTGATACTGCAAAATTAATCAAAGAAATGGAACACAAAGCCAAAGAGGAAGCTGGTAAAAAGGCGAAAGAATACGTGGTTACGGCGATACAGAAATGTGCGGCTGACCATGTGGCAGAGACTACGATTTCCGTAGTTCAGCTTCCAAGCGATGAAATGAAAGGACGCATTATCGGAAGGGAAGGAAGAAATATCCGGACACTTGAGACGATGACTGGTGTGGATCTGATCATTGATGATACACCGGAAGCAGTTATCTTATCCGGTTTTGACCCAATCCGACGAGAAGTAGCCCGCATTGCATTAGAGAAATTGATTGTGGATGGTCGTATTCATCCGGCAAGAATCGAAGAAATGGTGGAAAAGGCGCAAAAAGAAGTAGAAACCATGATTCGGGAAGAAGGAGAGGCTGCCACCCTGGAGGTGGGAGTGCATGGAATACATCCGGAGCTTGTCCGTCTGTTAGGAAAGATGAAATTCCGAACAAGTTATGGACAGAATGCTCTGAAGCATTCGATTGAAGTTGCCCAATTATCAGGCCTTCTGGCTGCTGAGGTTGGTGTCGACGTTAGAGTTGCGAAAAGAGCCGGTCTGTTGCATGATATCGGGAAATCCGTAGATCATGAAATGGAAGGATCACATATTCAGATTGGTGTGGATCTATGCCGCAAGTACAAGGAATCACCGATCGTGATTAATGCAGTAGAAGCACATCACGGAGATGTAGAGCCATCGTCCCTGATCGCATGTCTGGTGCAGGCAGCAGATGCAATCTCGGCTGCACGTCCGGGTGCAAGAAGAGAGACGCTGGAAACATATTCGAACAGATTAAAGCAGTTGGAAGATATTACAAACTCTTTCAAGGGTGTAGACAAGTCTTTTGCTATTCAGGCAGGTAGGGAGATTCGGATCATGGTGGTTCCGGAGCAGGTCAGCGATGCGGACATGGTATTGCTGGCTCGTGATATCTCGAAGCAGATCGAGTCGGAACTGGAATATCCAGGACAGATTAAAGTTAATGTTATTCGTGAATCCCGTGTCGTTGACTACGCAAAGTAATAGCGCGTTGATTAGGAACAAAGAAAAGAGATTGTGCAAACAATCTCTTTTTTTCGTGGCGGTGTTCATTAACGTAGCGACGCGGAGTTCGGGTTTTCTATATTCAGGTTTGGGAAAACAATCGTAGAAGGGAGAAAGATATGGAAGCAATCAAGAGAATCAAACGGGAATTAAAGTATAAGGGCGCAATCGTTGATTTTTATGCGGACACCATGCAGTTGCCGGACGGCAAGACGGCGGTGTGGGATTACATCGAGCACAGGAAGGGCGCTGCTGCAGCGCTGGCAGTGCTGCCTGACGGCAAGCTGCTGATGGTGAAGCAGTACCGGAATGCACTGGAACGGTACACGCTGGAGATTCCGGCCGGGGCCAGGGACAGTAAGGAGGAGCCGTATGAGGTGTGCGCCGCCAGGGAGCTTGAGGAGGAAACCGGCTATCGCTGTGGCAGCCTGGAGCATTTGATCTCTATCCGTACAACAGTGGCCGTCTGTAATGAGCGCATAGAGGTGTTTGTGGCCAGAGACTTGGAGCCCACACGCCAACACCTGGATCCGGATGAATATGTGGAGCTGGAGGCGCATTCCTTAGAGCAACTGTGTCAGTGGATCTACCAGGGGAAAATTCAGGATTCGAAGACGGTTGCAGCCATTATGGCCTACAGGAATATGGTTGATATGGAGAAAGCGTCAGTCTGACTGTCATGGAGATTTCCGGGGAATGAATGGGACATCACCTGCATAGGATGAAGGGAAGGCAGCAACAGGCCGGAAAGGTGCAGGTGGACATGAGGCAGCGTATAAGAGAATATTGGAAAATAAGAAAGCAGAGGAAGAGCGGCATTGAACGGCCGGGCGTCATACGGTACATGCGCCTGGCCGTACTTTTCTGCTTTGTTTTAGGAATCATAGGGGCGAACATTGTGGATAAGAGTAAAATGAGTGGTTTTGGTCTCTGGAATTCCTATTTTATTGAGAAGTTTAAATATGCTCGCATAAGGCCAGGGGAATTGTTTTATTATATCCTGGAGCAACGGTTGCCGATGATGCTGTTTTTACTGCTGTTGTCTGCCACCGGCTGGGGGCTTTGGGCCGGCGGCGCTTTTTTGGCCTGGCAGGGGTTTGCGGCCGGATTTCTCATGGCGGCATCGGTTGTGGCCTACGGGGCGAAGGGAATTCTGTTGATGGGAACGGCATTCTTTCCGCAATATCTGCTGTATATCCCGGCATACATTTCGTGCATCTATCTGGCGGTGTTTTTTCGAGACAGGATCAAGGCCAAGGGAGGAAGCGGGATGGCGCACGGGAGAGAATATTTCCTGTTCCTGGCAATCTGTTTGTTGTTTCTGGGGATATATATTACAGGAATTTTACTGGAAAGTTATGTAAATCCATTTTTTCTCAAAAAAATCTTAAAAATTTTTTGACATGATTTTTACAATATCTGGTATTGGTCGAAAACCGGGCTGGCGATATCTTGTAG
>CAKSAI010000245.1 GCA_934434905.1 uncultured Lachnospiraceae bacterium
CAGACGATGTTCTTGGTATTATGCTTTCCCATAAGGAGCCTTGCTCCTTTGTTATGGACAAGAACAAGTCCAATACGATTATCGTGAGCGAGATCGTGGATCTGGTACAAGGAAAGCGTCTGGATAAGAATGATGTGCGGCAAGCCTTGACGATCATCAACGAAGTGGCGCAGGAAGTGAGAGAGGAGCGAAAGTACATCTTCTTTCCGGAAGGCGGCTATGAGTTTAATAACAAAAATGTTATGGGAATCTTCCGGCCGGGCAGCTTTAAGTGTGCAGTTAAGGCCAAGGCGCCCATTGTTCCGGTTGCGATCATTGACTCTTATAAGGTATTCAACAGCTTTACCATCGGCAGGGTAACGACCCAGGTGCATTTCCTGAAGCCTTTCTTCTATGAGGATTACAAAGGCTTGAAGACCACGGAGATTGCGGAACTGGTGAAGGAACGGATCGGTGAAGTGCTGGCACAGTACAGCTTAGCAAAGTAACTTGCAATCAAAAAGTGAATGTGTTAGACTAAGAGACGCAAATTGATTTTGCGAAGTGATAAAGTTGTAAGGAGAGCGTATCGTATGAAATTTGTAATACAGAGAGTCACAGAAGCTTCTGTGCGCATAGACGACGCGGTGGTCGGTTCCATTGACAGGGGCTTTGTGGTGCTTATCGGCGTTTCCAATGAGGATAATAAGGAAATTGCCGATAAGATGGTGAAAAAGCTGATTGGGCTCAGAATCTTTGATGATGCGGACGGCAAGACCAATCTGGCGCTGAAGGACGTGAACGGACAGCTATTGTTGATCTCGCAGTTTACCTTGTATGCGGACTGTAAAAAGGGAAATCGTCCTTCCTTCATAAATGCCGGGAACCCGGTTCTTGCCAATGAGCTGTACGAATATATCATTGCAGAATGCAAAAAAGAGATTCCCGTTGTAGAGACCGGGGAATTCGGCGCCGACATGAAGGTTTCTTTGTGCAATGACGGACCATTTACCATTGTGCTTGATTCGGAAGTTTTAAAGTAGCGCAGAGGACGATAGTTGCTTATGAGGCTTTTAAAAGTGATATTCATCACTTCGCGAAATGTTGATTTTGCGAAGTGATGAATGGGAAATAATAGAAATCACGCTTCTCGTACTTCCTATAAGAAATACCTGTCTCTTTTGCCGGGATTTGGATTCACAGAAAGGTTTTGTGCCATGGAATATACAGAAAAGGTCAATCTGGAAAACAAACGTAAACTAAACGCTTTGCTGAAGGAGCTTCCGAAGTTCTGCAGCGATTATTTCCGGTATCTGGATACCAGGAACACGTCCTCCAGGACACGTTTGGCCTATGCCTATGATCTGCGCCTGTTTTTCCAGTTTATACAGCAGAATAATCCCGTTTATTCCGGTAAGCCCATGTGCGATATCCCGATTTCGGTGTTGGATCAGCTAACACCTACCGATATCGAGGAATACCTGGCCTACCTTTCTTTTTATGAAAATAATGACGGAACGGAAAAATCCAATGGAGAAAAGGGAAAATCCCGGAAACTATCTGCCCTTCGGACCATGTACAATTACTTTTTTAAGAAAGAATTTATCACCACAAATGCGCCATCTATGATCGACACGCCCAAAAAACACAAGGATAATATCATCCATCTGGATAAGGATGAGGTGTCAGATCTGATTACTGCGGCGGAAAACGGGAATTCTCTCACAAAAAAGCAACTGGATCTGCATGAGAAGACAAAATACCGAGATACTGCTATTCTCACTCTCCTGCTGGGAACAGGTATTCGGGTGTCGGAGCTGGTAGGCCTGGACGTGAAGGATGTGAACTTTAAGTATAATTGTATCCGTGTGATCCGCAAGGGCGGAAATGAATCTACGGTTTACTTTGGAGACGAGGTTTCGGCCGCTCTGATGGAATATCTTGAGCTGGAGCGTGCTTCTCTGGCAGAAAAGGCTGCACCGGAGCACGCAGATGCGCTGTTTCTCTCATTAAAGTACAGCCGTCTTACTACCCGTGCCGTGGAGTTGCTGGTGAAGAAATACAGCAATGCGGCCAATATTAATAAGAAAATTACGCCCCATAAGCTTCGGAGTACCTATGGTACCAACCTGTATAAGGAAACAGGCGATATCTATCTTGTAGCCGATGCTCTGGGGCATAAAAGCGTAGAGACTACCAGACAGCATTACGCAGCCACCGATGATGAACGGCGAAGGCTGGCCGGGAAGTTCTCCGGGAGTATTTTCAATCGTGAAACATAACTTTAAATGTTACCATTCACAACCTTTAAACAAGATATTTTTTTAATTCAAGATACTTTAAAATCATCTCCACACATCCATCGAAGCCTAACTGGCCGCTGTCCAGGCTCAGGTGATAGCTTCTGGCATCGCCCCACTTCTTATTGGAGTAATAATTATAATAGCTGGCTCGCTTCTTATCAGTCTTGCGCATCATATCTCTGGCCTTGTCAGCCGTCCAGCCATATGTCTCCATCAAGTGCTTTACACGGAATTCATCATCTGCATGGATAAATACCTGCAGGCAGCGCTTATGATCAGCTAACGCGTAATCTGCACAGCGACCGACGATGATGCAGGATTCCTTCTTGGCCAGGTTCTTGATCGCATCAAATTGCGCCAGAAAAACCTTATGGTTTAAGGGCATATCCAGGTATGAGGAAGCCGAATATCCGCTTACGGAATATGTATCCATCACCAGCGAATATAAGAAGCTGTTGGTTGGTTTTTCGTCATGGTTATGGAAGATCTCCTCGCACAGCCCGCTCTCTTTGGCGGCCATGGAGAGCAGCTCCTTGTCATAGCAGTTGATTCCAAGCTTCTCGGAAAGCAGCCTTCCGGTATCCAATCCACCACTCCCAAACTGTCGTCCAATTGTTATTACGTAATTCTCCATAGCATAACCACCTTTCTTTTCGCTACATTTCGGTAGCACGGGACCCCCGAACTCCGCTACGCTACGTTTGGGTAGCGGAAAGTCGCTTCGCACCTTTTCTTCATTATAGCATAAAAATCACAAAATTCATATACATTTTTTATTCATTTTTTGTAATTTCCTGTACTCGAAAGATTCCATGTGATCTTAAATAAACGCGCGCTTCGTTTTTTTCGCAAAGTTACTTGCAGAGCACTCTTTTCTGCATCATACGCATATTCTACCGGCAGTCCCACTGGATATATGCACTCTACCTGAACACACTCAGCTGGATGCATGCACTCAGTCGGAACACATTTGAAAGATGGTGGCACTAGTGGAATCTCCTGCGTATCGTTTTCCCCATCTTTTCTCCATACAGAAAGATACCAGTGCGTACCGCAATCCAGCGCCGTTGCTGCCCATAATGAATCTAATCCGATGATACCAAGCGGAAATCGCGGCAGTGCCGTCTTGATTTCCCGCCGTATGGACTTGTAACATGCAATTCCCTCTTTTACACGCATAAAATTTGCTTTCGGAAGCCGATTTAAAAACCCACTCTGATGTACACGTCCAAGCATTGCATTTATCATGTTGAACACTGATTCCTCTTCATCCGCTTCATAATGCGGATAAGACCAGACTGCCGCCTGTTCCGGAGTAACTACGCTGCCTGCCATGGCAGAGATAGACGGATACAAATCATATTGCGTCTGGTCGCTTGTAGACTGAATGCTGAGTCTGGATAGCATTGCGTAATCCATACGTTGTCCGCCCGAAGCACAGTTTTCGATGACTACATCCAGATGCCTTTCTAAAAATGCATCCAGCCACTTCAGATATGCTCGGCAATGATCAAGCAACCCGCTTCCTACACTTTCTGCATGCAAATCCGTACCAAGTCCGGCATTGATATTGTAATCCACTTTTAGATATTTCAAATTATACTTATCGACAATCTCATCTATCGTTTCATCCGCAAACTTACGCACCGCTGGATTTCTGAAATCCAACTGCCAGCGATAATGCTCCAGCGTCCTCTTTCCGTTTATCTGGAAAAACCAGTCATCCGGAAGAGTCTTTCCAATCTCGCTGTCAGGACCAATTCCCTCAATCTCAATCCAAAGCCCCGGCTTCATGCCTTTGCTGCAGATATAATCAATAACTTCCTTAAATCCATTTGGAAATCTCCAGGAAGATTCCTTCCACACACCGATAGATGACCACCATGAATCATCTCCGCCTTCCAATTCTGAAAACCATCCTGCATCAATGACGAAATACTCTGCGCCTGCTTCTGCTGCCGCATCGATGAGAGGAAGCTCCTTCTTTGTTGTCGGGTCTGCAAACAGGCAGTTCATATAGTCATTGAAGATAACCGGCAATTCTTCATTATCTGTATTTTTACGGCGGATATTACGACGATATGTCGTCATTTTACCGATCACTTCATCAAATCCACCAGTGGCTACTCCAAAGGAAACCGGAACTGAAACAAAGCTCTCGCCCTTTTTTAATGTTTTCAGGAAATGATTATGTTCATAATCCGGTCCGCAAAGCTGCAGATACAAGCCTTCATTTGGATGAGCATGTCCTACTTCACAATACCAGGAACCATTGTTTTCAATTTGCCAGCAAAAAGCTTCATTTCCATTTGGGTTTTCAAGCACACCCACCGGCGCCTGTTCTGAGCTGGACCATGTACCTGTTTGACTCCATGATAATTTTTTCGTACAACCAAGATTGTACTTAGTAAGTCCCAGCTGGTAAACACTATTCTTTCTCCATTGCAGTTCACCGTGACAGCCACTATGTGGAATAAAAAGATATGTCTCCTTATCCCAATGCTCATTTTCAAGTGCCAGACCTGCAAATTTGAAGGATGATATATAATCAATGGTCTGTTCCTCCTCTGAAACATTGATAATTTCAGCAAACGAACGCACCACGGAAGTATTTTCATAGAAGCGATAATTCATGCACACTTCTATTTTTTTATTGGATAAAAAAACTTTCAAAACCTGTCCATCTTTTACCCTTTCCTGTTTATGTGACACATAGCGCATTTCCCATGCCGGACTTGTCATAGTATGTCTCGAAGCATGATGATCGTTGGTATCATACCCAAGCATATGTAATTCCAAAAGCGAATGAAACCAACTGTAA
>CAKSAI010000246.1 GCA_934434905.1 uncultured Lachnospiraceae bacterium
AGACATGGAATTCACATATTTCCATCGTAGGTGGTATCTGGGACATGAATCACAAATACCAGAATCCGAATCCATGGCATTTTCCAAGTCCCAAGACCGGGAGAACATCGTATCAGGAAATGGATTGTATGGGATATGACAGGGCAAAACGTCTGATGCCTGCGGTTTATACCGGAATGTGTATGCGCTTTAACAGTATCAAAACCTTTTCTATCCGGGATATTACGATTGTGAATCCGGTGGTGTATGGGATGCAGCTCAGTTATGTGGAAGATTTCTCCGTTGAAAATGTCAACTTTGAATACAACGAGGGAAGTCCTAAGCTGTGGAATATGGATGGTGTTCATGTGGAAGGCGGCTGTAAAAATGGTCTGATTCGCAACCTGAAGGGGGCATGTCATGATGATATGGTGGCAATTACCAGTGATGATCTGATCTATGGCCCTATCGAAAATATCGTGGTAGACGGAGTCTATGCATATGGTTCACACAGTGCCGTAAGACTTCTGTCGGTTAGGACGCCGGTTCGAAATGTGCATGTTACGAATATTTTCGGAAGTTATTATGTGTACTGTATTGCAATCAGCAAATATTATGAAGCGGAAGAACGATCCTGTTTTGAAAATATTACGATTGACCATGTATATGCCTCATTATGTGAGGGAACCGCGGACGTGAAGGGGAATTATGAGCCGCTGCTTGCCATTGGATCGCATATGGATATAAAGGCTTTGCATGTTTCAGACCTGTACCGGGATGAAAGTCATTGTGCGATGCCTACGATTGGAGTTGGAGATGATACCAGTATTCAATTTATGGAAATTGCGCACGCAAAACAGACAAATGGTACGGGAATGGCAATGCCGTTTTTCCGAAATCAGGGTTCTATTCATAGCTTACAGATGGACTATGTGGATGCCGGATCGGATTTGTTGGTAGAAAATACGGGAAAGATTGAAAATAGTAATTGCAAATGCGAGGTATGACGTGAGATGAAAAGAACCAGCCTGACTTCATAGAGGCTGGTTCTTCTGCATCTCCCGGAACTGGCTGGGACTCATATTCATATAACGCTTGAAGGCTATCCCAAATGAATGGAGGGAGGAGAAATTCAGGTGGTCGGAAATATCGCTGATCGACATATTACTTTTCTTTAGCAATTCCACGGAAGTCATTACCTTTTTCTTTAAAATATATTCTTTCATGGTAATGCCGGTTTTTTCCTTGAAAATGTGAGACAAATAATATTCACTGTAGGATAACTCTTTGGCAATATTCTTTATAGTTGTAATTTTAATATAATTTTTGTCAATATATTTGAGCGCCTGATATGCCGCCTGGCTCGAAGAATTAAAAACGGGCTTGGCAGAGGAAATATGTGGATTCCCATTTAAAATACGGCAGATTTTTATAATAAGCTGACAGAAATAGCATTGCAGCATAGTAATACTTTCGGCATTATAAAGAAGAAGCTCGTCCAATAAAGAATTAAATATCGGCTGTACGGATCCGTCGTCCATAATGACAAATTCCTTTAACTGCCGAATTGTCTCGAAGAAGGGGCGGGTGCTTTCTTCCTGTAAATTCGGTATAAAACCGATACAGCAGTAATGAAAGTTTTGCTCTGAGTCAACTACGATACGGTGCGTAGACCCCTGCTTGATATAATGAATCTGTCCTTTCTTCAGTTCACACGTGTGACCATCGTAATATGCGGTTGCTTTTCCGGAAACTACATATGTTATTTCATCACAGTATTGTTCGTGTTCATACATTTCGCCATTGCGGACGATTGACAGTTCAGCAATCTGCGTAATATCAGCCGACGGAAGATGGGGGCGGTTTTCAAAAAAGGTATTTTCAAATGAGAATAGTTTATTTGAAATCATCATTTTCCCTCCATTGTTTATGATACAAGAATCATATCACTTTTTTTGAAATGAAACAATGGATTCTTTTGGAATACCGCAAATTTTGGATAGTGCTATAGCAACGAATGTAATTGTTTCATCTACGGGGATTTGATACATTTAGAATATAAAGAATTTGTTCTATGAATTTATTTAAGGAGGTTTTGGATTATGAAAGTAGCAGTGATTGGATGTGGAGCCATTGCAAATAACGCACACATACCGGCGTATATGGCGAATCAAAAGGCGGAGATCAAGTATTTTTGTGATATCATTTTAGAGCGCGCGGAAAATGCGGTGAAGAAGTATGGGTGCGGTATTGCAGTGGAGGATTACCACGAAGTACTGAAGGATGAAGAGGTTGAAGCGGTATCGATCTGTACACCCAACAAGATGCACAGTGTGATCGCCATAGATGCAATGAGGGCCGGAAAGCATGTGTTGTGTGAAAAGCCTGCCGCAAGAGTGTACGAAGAAGCACTTGAAATGCAGAAGGTTCAGCATGAGACAGGCAGGATATTGAATATCGGAGTTGTCAATCGTTTCAACACAAATGTGAATAAGCTGAAGGAGCTGATAGACGCTGGCGAGCTGGGCGAGATCTATCAGGTATATGTAAGCTTCCGCTCACACAGAAGCATACCGGGACTGGGAGGAGCGTTTACTACGAAGGCAATTGCCGGTGGAGGTGTCATGATTGACTGGGGCGTGCATTTCTTTGATATTGTAATGTATTGCTGCGGCGATCCGAAGACGAAGAGTGTTTCGGCAGAAACCTTTTCGAAGCTGGGAAGCCCGATAGGGGATTATACTTATGTAGATATGTGGGCAGGGCCGGAGATTCCCGATGGTACATATGATGTGGAGGAAGCAGTCACCGGTATCATCCGAACCGAAGGGCCGGTTATTTCCTTCAACGGTGCGTGGGCACAGAATATTGGTGAGAATGAGATGTATATCGACTTTATGGGGACGAAGGGTGGCGCAAGACTGCAATATGGCGCAAACTTTACACTGTACTCCACCAAGAATGGTATGCTTACCACGACCACTTTTGCAAATCAGACAAAGCCCATGTTCCAACAGGAGCTCGACGCATTTATAGATTGTGTGGAGTCGGGAGAGCATCTTATTTCCCATATTGATACCAATATTATAACTGCCAGGATGATGGACGCGATCTATCGTTCGGCAGAAGAGCACAAAGAGATCGTGCTGTAGAAAAGAGTGAGAGGATAGGATCATGAAGAAAATAGGATTTATTGATTATTTTTTAGATGAATGGCATGCAAACAATTATCCGGCTCTGATTGATAAGTTTTCAGAGGGAGAAATGAAGGTCTGTTACGCGTATGCGTATACGGCAGCACCGGAGTGGGCGATATCCAATGAAGCATGGGCGGAGAAAATGGGAGTAGCGCTGCTTGGAAGTATTGAGGAAGTGATAGAAAAGAGCGATTATCTCATAGTATTATCGCCGGATAATCCGGAAATGCATGAAGAGCTATGTGAGCTGCCGCTTAAATCAGGCAAGCGCACGTATGTGGACAAGACCTTTGCACCGGATAAGGAAACGGCAATCCGTATTTTTGAAAACGCCGAAAAGCACGGGACTCCCTGTTTTTCGTCCTCAGCACTTCGCTTCTCGGAAGAGCTTAATGACATTGACTTGTCAAGGATAGACAAGATATACAGCGAAGGGCCGGGGCCTTTGGATATATATTCCATTCATCAGATTGAGCCGGTGGTACGTCTTATGAATGCCAGAGCTGAGAAGATCATGTTTCTGGGCAGCAAGGAGCATCCCTCCTACATGATTGGATTTGAAGATGGAAGGATCGCGGAGTGCTATCACAGGGATGACGAGAAGGGAACCTTTGCTATCAATGTTGTGGATAAGGAGAACAAGGCAAAACGCTATCAGATCCAATCGAATTATTTTACCAGGTTCGTTCAGGCAATGATTGCATTCTTTCGGAGCGGCGAGGCACCGGTGAGCCACGAGCAGACCATAGATGTCATTGCGATCCGGACTGCAGTTGTAAAAGCATGCGAGACACCTTGTGAGTGGATCACATTATAGGAGGCAGCTATGTATCAGTTTCCAATCGGAGTCATGCTGGACTCATTTAAGCTAGAAACCAATGCAGCGATAGAAAAAGCGGCCGAGATCGGAGCCAGAGGCGTGCAGATGTATGCGACAACAGGTGAGCACGCGCCGGAACATATGACCGTAGCTGCCCGAAGAGAGCTCCTAGACCGCATGAAATCCTATGGACTTGTATTTTCTGCAATCTGTGGTGATCTGGGGATGGGATTTGGAGACCCAAAGAAGAATCCGGAGCTTATCGAAAAGTCGAAACGTATTCTGGATCTGGCGAAGGATCTGGAGTGTGATATTGTAACCACGCATATCGGAGTGGTTCCGGGCGATAAGAATCATCCGCGGTATCAGATCATGCAGGAAGCCTGCGGAAAGCTGTGCGAATATGCCGATGAAGCAAAGGCTCATTTTGCCATTGAAACAGGACCGGAAACATCCATGGTATTAAAGGGATTCCTGGACAGCCTTGGCTCCAAAGGAGTTGCGGTCAATCTGGATCCGGCCAACCTCGTGATGGTGACAGGGGACGATCCGGTGCAGGCAGTTTATAATCTGAAGGATTATATCGTACATACGCATGCAAAGGATGGAATTAAGCTCATGGACAGTGAACCGGAAGTCATCTATGGAATCAAGAATATTGAAGATGTAATTCAGCAGGGCGAAGTATTTCGGGAGATGCCATTGGGGGAAGGAAATGTTCCCTTTGCGCGATATCTGGCTGCGCTGGATGAAGTGGGATACAGGGGCTTTCTGACGATTGAGCGAGAGGTGGGAGACGAGCCGGCAAAGGATATTATGCTGGCAGCGGATTTCCTGCGTATGCAGATGAAAAAGTAAGGAACAGGAAGAATAGCGTTTATGAAGATTTATAATGTTGCACTGATCGGCTGCGGCCATATGGGTGAGACTCACCTGGAACACATTTATTTTAAAGAAGAGATATGTATTCGCTGTGTATGTGACAAGGATGAGACAAGGGCCAGGGTGTTTCAAAGAAGATTCGGAGCGAAAAGTATCTCCTTAGATGCGGAGGAATGCATCCGCAGGGATGATGTGGACATTGTGATCATTGCAACCTATC
>CAKSAI010000247.1 GCA_934434905.1 uncultured Lachnospiraceae bacterium
CTGTAGGCCAATGCAAGAATCAGAATCTGAAGTCCTTCCACAAAGCTGGCGGCTCCGCTCTTTAAGGCTGAGACAAACTTCGCACCAAATCCAATGGCCGGCTCCTCTACATTGCTGAGCTTGTATACTTCATTCAGGGAAATCGTCACGGTGGAATATCCCACCAGCAGATCGTAATGCCGCAGGGTTCCGCTCAATGATTCGATCTCTGACTCGGTCTCGCTTATGGCATCCTCAATGGTAATGATGTCCGCCATGCTCTCCGCCTGGGCCAGAAGCTCCTGGAGGCGCTTCAGCTTCGTCTGCTGGGTCTCCAACCGCGCCTTCGTATCATAATATGTTTCGCTGATATCATCTGCATCTTCATTAAAATGCGTCACATGGCATATTGCTCCCACCTGGTCGCAGAACATGCGGTAGCTGTCGGAGGGGATCCGCACGACATAACGGCCATAACGGTAGGTTCTGTAATTGTCAACACTGCTGCTCTCAAAATAACCGTTCGAATCTGTAACCAGCTGCTTCAGTGAAGCTACGGTGTTGTCAAACTCCGTTGTTTCCATAGACAGCTCAGCCGTGTAGATGATCTTTGCGTCCGTTCCGGAAAATGCGGTGCTGTCAAGATTAGAAGTAACGCCAGTTAGCTCCTCCTTCTCCTGACTCACTTCATTATCCTGCAAATAGTCTCTGCCACCGGACGAAGCAAGCATGTTACTGCTCTTGTAATCCATTCCCCCACAGGCACACAACACTGTCATAAGTAAACAACATAGGATCGTTACCAGTTTTCTCTTCCTCATAGATGCTTTCCTCCTTCTACTCTTCTTTATGTATTTATAATAACAATCAGGAGATAAAATGTCAAGGTTACACCCTCACAATCACATACCGATACCACAGCCGCCTGCCCCTTCTAAGCTGCGCTGCCGTATAGCTGCGCAATCGTTTGTAGATCATGCGCAGGTATTGCAGTTCTCCCTCCGTCAGCGGCCTTGCGCCATACCGGGCCGCACGGGCGATCTCGACAAATTCGACAAAATCCCCTTCCTTCATGCAGGGAAGCTTCCCCTCTGCCTCATTGGCGAATCTAATCTCGTCCTCGCCGCCTGTAAATGTGATACCCCGGATTGCAAGCAGCCGGAAGCTCTCCCGGACAATGGCTGCAGCAGCCCGCTTGTCATCCGGATCACGGAAGCTTCTGTTCCTGCGGCGCCATACCTGACGGCGGTGCAGGCAGAAGGCAAGGATCATTATTCCCAGCAAAAGTACGGCAAACAGCAGGTAAACCACTACGGTAAGCGTTACATCTACAGCTGCATTGCCGGTTGCAAAATCAATCCCGAGGCCAAAGATACCGCCGCGTCTCCTTGCTCCATCCGCATTATTGTTATTCGGCTGATCCGGCTGCTTTGTCGGTGTCGCGGTTGTGTTGTTTCCCGGGTTATTCGGCCTCTTATTCGGCGAATTATCCGTATTCGGCTCTGGTTCCGGTTCCGGTGTCTCCGAAGGCTGGTTCTTCCGGCTTATGTCTCTTACAATATCCCGCAGCGACTCTCCAAGCTCCGCATTCAGGAAACGCTCTGCATAGTTGGACGGCGTTTGCTCACTAACCATCCAACCGAACGCCGCACTATACATTTCTACCCATGCATGGGCACGCTTCCCGGTAACCACCGCCGTGTAAGTGCCGTCTTCATTCTCCACGAACTCGTTGGGCGATACGACATAGCCGCTGACGTACCGTGCCGGAATCCCCATCATACGATATAATATCGTGGCCGCTGATGCGAAATGCATGCAGTAGCCCTCACGGGAATCGAGCAGAAAGTATTCGGTAACATCTTCACCCCCCGGCACAGGCTCCAGATTGAGACTGTAACGGCAGTTCAGGCTCGATAAAGAATTAAAATATCCGCTCTCATATGCCTCACGCAGCCGCAGAAGCTGGTCCTTTGGCAATCGGGTGTAGACCTCGTCCACATACGCCTGATAAGCTTCCTTTTCTTTATCGACCTGATAAATCAACACATTCTCATACTCCTGGAAATTCTCTGTCACTCCCTGCTCAATGGACGACTTAACTACGTTATTCAAAATAACCGCATCCGTATCTTTCTGTATTGCTGACGACAAATATGGATTGTACGTCCCCATTATCAGTTCATACGAGCTTTCCTTGGCGACACGGATACCGCTGTCCCCAATTACCTCCGCCTCTTTCGGGATGCTGACTCCATAGTAATAGTAGGGATACGGACTTAGGTTGGCCTTCCGCTTCACGATCTGAACCGTCATATCCCAGGGCTGTGGCACAAAGGAAACCGCGTATGATTCCCTCTGTGTCAACGCATACCTCCCCATCTCCTTGCTGTCAATTCCCTGCTCCTTGCAGAAATCCTCGAATTCCCTTTCATCCGCAGCATACCAGACACCTTTATCATAATCTCCTCCCACAAAGGTCTTAAAGTATAACGCGGATGCCGGTTTCTCCGTAACCGTGACCGTAAATATCTTATCACTGGTAAGCGATGGCTCCCGGTTTGTCATCCTTACCGTGTCGTCATACAAGCCAAACCTCCACTTAAGCTCCGATAAAATGCCGCCCTCCATGGCTGCTTTTATGGAATCCTCCATGGCCACCTGAAAAGTCCTCAGCGATTTATGGTATTCCAGCACCTTTCCGGATAGCGGAATATAGAAGCTCGCTGACAGAGCTATGGCTGCACACATGCACAGAAATACCAGGAGATTTCGTCTCTGCCGCATGACCGGCACCTGCCCGTCAGATAAAAGCAGTCGGAAAGCCAGGCCGAACACCAGGCAAAGGACAGACATGATCCCCGGACCATAGCCAAGCATTAATCCGCTGGCAAAGGCAAGTGCCAGAGGCAACAGGAAGAGAACGCGCCACCATTGCCGCTTTCCATTCTTTCCCTTACCACTATGGATGCCAAGGCCAAGGAGCGCTCCAAGCGGAAGCGCCACCACAAGAAGAAATGCCGCAGTCTCTCCATGCAGGAGCCCGGTACTGTAGCGGTAGCTTGTCCCATAATATTCATTCGCCAGACGAGTCACATGGTTGCTGTAATACCACAGCTCCTGTAGTAACCCGGATCTGTTCAGGCAGAATACGCTGCCCCAGACTAATGCTCCCAGCACACTCCCTCCCAGGGTCAGCCATCGATTATAGCCGGACACCGTCACAAGGGCAGCGGCCATAAGACAGACAGGGAACACTTCCCGGATTCCCCACCAGTCGATCTCAAGTCCATCCCTTATAGCCAGGAAAAAGGCCAGCAGCAGCAATGTCAGGATAATAAATTTCCAGATCAGATTCAGCCATCTTTGCTTCTTCTTCATACCATCAGCTCCAAATACATCAGTTTCTCCTTCACATCCTCCTCCGAGAATGCTGCAATCTCCCTGTCATTTAACATAAGCGTCAGATTCTCATCAAGCCAGAGCTGCCTGGCCGGAATCTGCGGCCAAAGCTCCCTCGGAAAATGTACCGTTCTGCTTCGCATAAGTGTTTCAAAAGCCTGGCAGATGTCCTCCTCCTTTAGGATCGGAAGCTGCCTTGGCGTATGTTCTCCGGGCGGCAGCCACGTCAGCAGCAGACCGCTTTTGCTCTCCGTAAATCCATGGATCAGACTGTAAGCCAGTTCCAGCCGTGATCTTGTAAGCTTCTCCCAGTCAAGCCCCAGCATCACACTGCACCCCAGGGGAAGCCCATATTCCTTCACCATCAGCTGCTCCTGTCTCGCTGAGAGTTTCCAGTGAATGCTGCCGGGTCTGTCTCCCGGACGATATTCCCGAACCTCCCGGATGTGGGATGCATCAGAGCCGCTTTTTAACGGATCGTATTCGCCGCTCTCCCAGATAGCCTCCGTGTCGGATGGACGGACAGTGACATCTGCATCGAAGCAGGCCGGCAGCTGCACCAGTTCCCGGCTCACATGCTTTTTCAAGGAAATATAAAAGAGAAGCAGGCTGTCATAGAGGCGTACTTTCTCGCAGGTGACGGAATACACACCAGGCTCCAGCTCCTGACCGGGCAGTGCAAGCCCCGTAGCTTTCATTTCCGCTGACAGCCGCAACCACTGCTTCCTTGTCTCCCCGGTAGTATGGTTCTTAAGAGAGAGCTGTACCGCCACACTGCGGATGGGAAAATAGCTGTCATTTCGGATCTGCAGCCTCTGCGTATATGCCTCTCCATATGAGAAATAGCGTTGTTCGTGCGGTAAGATCAGGGAAAGCTTCCGGCTCTGTATAAGCAGAACCGCAACAAGAAACAGGGGCAGCAAGATCTCCACCCCCGCAAGAAAGATCAGGGAACTGCTGTCATAGATGACAGCTATGTATATGGTTGTAAATAAAAGAATCAAATAGCCAATCCGTCTTATCATCGCAGCACCTCACCGGGAAAGAATCATTGGTATGTTCCTACTTCTTTGCCAGCGTTGGCCGCTTCTCTTCCTTTATGATCTGTTGGATCAGCTGTTCTTCCGTCATCTGGTTGATCCTGGCTCTGCCGTTTAAGCGAATCCGGTGTCCCATCACTGGAACTGCCATATCGATGACATCCTCCGGAACCACAAAATCACGTTTTCGCAGAAAAGCCAGTGCCTTTGCCATCTTCAGGAAATAGATGGTACCTCTCGGGCTGACGCCAAGGTCGATATACTCATGATCTCTCGTGCGCTCCACCAAACGGCCGATGTAATCATAGACATCCTCGTGTACAAATATCTCGTCCGTATCCCGGCGCATATGCAGAAGTTCATCTGCTGTCACCACAGGTTCTACATTCTGACGCTTGTGCTCTCCTCGTAAAATTGCAAGCTCGTCTTCCATCTGCGGATATCCCAGGCTCATGCTGATCATAAAGCGATCCAACTGGGACTCCGGCAGCATCTGGGTTCCTGCACTGCCGAAGGGGTTCTGCGTCGCGATGCAGATAAACGGCGACGGCAGCGGATAGGTTACACCATCGACCGTGACCGATTTTTCCTGCATGGCTTCGAGAAGCGCCGCCTGCGTTTTCGGGGAGGTA
>CAKSAI010000248.1 GCA_934434905.1 uncultured Lachnospiraceae bacterium
AATCGCCAAGATGATATCCATGGTGTTTCCAATCATCAGCAGTTCCGGAGAAATCACAAAAATATAAGGAACCGCAAAAGCCGGGAGCACCAACAGCACGGCTTTCCAGCCCACACGGTTGGGATTCGCGTCAGCAATACCCGCAGAGGCGTAAGAAGCCAGCGCCACTGGCGGAGTAATCGCAGACATGGTGGCAAAGTACATCAGGAACATATGGACAGGGACCAGCTCCAGTCCATATTCCATCATTACGCTGGCCATGGTGGTAGCAGCCAGAATATAAGAAGCAGAAACCGGCAGACCCATTCCCAAAATAATGCAAACAACCATCACGAGGAACAGGACCATGTAAACGTTGGCCTTTGCCAGACTTGCAATAACGGACAGTTTGATGCCCAGGCCGCTCATGCCGATGCAGCCAATGACGATGCCGGCACCGATGCAGGCCACGCTGGTGGTCAACATACCTCTGCCGCCGGATTCCATCGTCTTGAGGAATTTCTTCAATGTCAGGCGGTCGATGGGACGGATCAGCCAAATGACCGTGATGACGCACATAGAGATCAGTGCGCAACGGATAGCGGAATAGCCCATGATGAGCATAACGACCAATGTGACAAAGCCACCCAGACAGGTCATACCCTGCCAGAACATTTCCCGCTTGTCCAGTTCTGTAGCAACCTCATTGGTGGTCAGATTCTGGCGGAGCGCCCGGAAGTGGACAGCCAGAAAGATGCCGAGATAATACAGCAGTGCGGGAACGATGGCGTAAACAACGATCTTTGAATATGCGGTGGAAGTGAATTCAGCCATCAAGAAGGCGGCGGCGCCCATGACAGGCGGCATGATCATACCACCTGTGGCGGCCGCAGCTTCCACGGCAGCCGCAAATTCCTTATCGTAACCGGACTTCTTCATGAGGGGGATCGCGAAGGTACCGGTAGTGGCTACGTTGGTAATAGAATTGCCCTGGATCATACCCACCAGTGCGCAGGCAATGATGGAGGCCTTGGCCGGACCGCCGGTGATTTTGCGGGTCAGCTTGATGGACAAATCACTGAATACCTTCATAGCGCCAGATTCAGACAAAAAGGCGCCAAAGAACACAAACATGACTACGCTGGTCGCAGCAACACCTGTGGTGGAACCAAACAGGGCAAAGTTCGAGTTAAAGAGGTAAGAACACATTCTGGAAAATGCCAGCTGGGGGGCGGAGAAACGGCCGGGAATCAGATATCCGAACGAGGCGTACAGCAAAAACACCACGATTACAATGGCCATAGCTTTTCCAATATAGCGGTAGGCAGCAACTGTGATCAGCACCACCAAGACCACTGCACTGAAAATATCCATTCCTGTGGGATAGGCACTGCGCAACTGAATCTCATTGTAATTTACAAGAATATGTCCGAAGACAACCGCCAACAGAGCGATGGTGATGACCTTTTCCGGGATTCGAAGGGCCTTCTGCTTTACACCGCCGTAGCTGAGGTATGCTAAAATCAGCGCCAGCATCATGTGAATACCACGGTGCAGATATGCTTGCGGAAGACCCACAAAGGATGTGTAGAAGTGGTATATACCCAGCAGGATCGCAACAACGGTGCCCACGGCCCAAAGCGGTGTGGATTTGACCCAGTTTTCCTTTTTCTTGAGGGGGGCTTGTTCCACAGTCTGCGGCAAGGAATCCGCAGGCTTCTTTTTGAACAGATTCATTCTCTATTACTCCCTTTTCAATACCAAAGGGGCCGGTCTGTGCAACAGGCCAGCCCCTGTTCCGTACTTACTGATGATTCTGGATCATCTCATACACGGCAGGAACAGTGTTGTCCGCAGTGATGAAAGTGCCGCAGTCCTTCCAGTAGGCTCTGCCGAACACGCTCTGCACATCGGCCAGTTCACCGGCCTCGTTGGCCTCACAAACGATCTCAACGATGCGGGCCAGGAACTCCTCAGGCAGGTCCTTGTTGGCAATGAGCATACCATCATAGGCCAGCAGATCCATTGCATCGGGCTGTCCGGCATAATAGCCGCCGTCCACATGAACTTTATAGAAGGAGGGATACTTGTCCAGAATGTAGTTCATAGCCTCCTCGCTGGGCCGCAGAATACGAATGGGGCTCACAGAGTCGATCTGCACCAGGGTCGCCAGAGGCAGGTTGCCGTTAATATGGCAGGCATCCAAGTGTCCGTCGGAGAACTGGTCGGGATACTCACTGGGAGACACCACCTGATAATCGCCGCCAGCCAGATCCGCGGAACTCATGCCGTAGGCTTCCAGCAGTGCGTTGCAGGTGTACATAGCCACCTGGCCATAAGTACCGGCAGCGACCTTCTTTCCGGCCAGATCCGTGTAATCCTGAATGTCGCTGGAGGCCAGAACCGCAGTCTGTGCATAGGAAACACTAACGGACATCAGAGGCACGACATTGGATGCATCAGAGACATTTGCGTTTTCACCAGCCAGAGCGGGAACAATGGATGTGGAACTGGTAAAGCCAAGCTGTGCATCGGTTCCACCGTTGACAACGTCGATATTGGCATCACCGCCGCCTTCAATGACGGTGACGGACATATCGGGCCATTCCTTCATCATCAGCTCGGAGATCTTCACTGCGGAAGAATACCAGCTGTTGCCCGCCGTACTGGCACAGATCACGATGGACTTGGGATGCTCGATACCAGTAGAGGTATCGCCAGAACCGCTGCTATCTGTTTTGTCGGCGTTAGTGCCGCCGCCGCAGGCGGCAAGGCTCAGGATCATACATGCGGAAAGCAGAATACTGACAAACTTCTTCATTTGATACGCACCTCATCTTTTCTTTATCGTTGTATTTTAATCATCAAGGAGCGCAACCGCCCGCGTCCAGGCAGCACTGGCACCTTTTAGATTCACAGGGAAGCAGATGACCTTAAATCCATATCCCGGAAGCTGATCCAGATTTGTTAATTTTTCCATCTGGTAATACTCGCCAAATCTGCCAGCACGGTGGCCCTCCCAGAGACGTTCCTTCTCCGGCTCCTTGCGAAAATTCTCTCCCGCCAGCTTGAACGGGATGTCCCAAGTAAAAGAATCTGTACCTACCACCTTAACGCCCTGCTCCATCAGCCAGACCGTAGCCTCGCAGTTGAAGCCCGCGCCCTTGGAGCGGTACTCCGTCGTATGGAAATAAGGAGCGGCGCCGCTCTCCACCAGAACAATATCCAGCGGCTTGAGGGTATATCCGATACGCTTGAGTTCCATCTTGATATCTTCGCTGGTCAGCGGAACACTGGGGTCCCGATCACTGAAATTCAGATGAACGCCGTCCTGGAAACAGTATTCCAGCGGAACCTGATCGATGGTGCGGGATGGCTCGCCGTTGTTCATTGTGGGATAGTAATGCCAGGGCGCATCCATATGGCAGCCGGTATGGGTCGTCATGGTAATAACTTCCGTCGCCCATCCAAGGCCGTCCGGCATTTCTTCCGGAGTCAAGCTAAACTGCTTTGCCATGTTGGGCAGATTATCCTTATGCGTACGATATTCGATCTTCGGTGCCTGGTGCGGCGCGTCCGACTCCAGATCTGCCTGGATCGCAGTGCTCAGATCAATAATTCTCAAATCTTCTTCCTCCTTTGACTTCTTTGTTTTTATGAAACTATCAAAGCTTTGATTTGGCTTTCAAGAATTTTACGATCATCTCATCACGATAAGCGGCACAGCTCTCCCAGTCCTGTCCTTCCTCCGGGCTTCTGGCTGCCATTTCCTGATCCACACTATCCGCTACCAGATCGATCCCCGGTTCCGGCTCCCGGTGGAATTTAGCTGCGTAATTCCGCAGACCGCCAGAGGTCCCCAGGCTGATGGTCAATAGTTGACCGGTAGCCGCCAGACGCAGCCCTACACCGTACATAATGACCCTGTCGATATCCTCCGCGCTGCAGATCCCTTCTTTTACGTACCGTTTGGCAATGTTGCTGATCGTCCAGGAAATCTCATTGCCCAGGCATCCGCTGATATCATGGTGACAGACAACGACCTCTTTTCCGATGCTTTCAAAAAACGCCTTCACCGACTCTACAGCCTCTGCAGACACCACACCACTGCCCATTACCTCAATCAGCGGCAGCAGATAGGAAGGATGCCACGGATGCGCCAACATAAAGCGCTCCGGATGCTGCATACCTCTGGACAGCTCGCCGGCCGTAAAGCGGGACGAGGTACTGGCGATCACCGTATCCTCAGTTACCAGCGCTTCCAGTTCCTCGTACAGCGACTGCTTTAGAGTCAGATTCTCTGGTGCGCCCTCAATGATAAGATCGGCTCCCCGGACCGCATCTTCCAGGACTGGCGTAATGGTGTACAGTGTGCGCGCCTTTTCATATGCATCCGGGCTAATAAGCCCTTGCTCCTTATAGAAGCTGAGGACACGTTCCATCTCATTTCCGGCACGCGGAATGCTCCGTTCCGGATTCTGAAAAGTGACCTTCAGTCCCCTGGCCACACAACATGCGCCTAGGCCCGTGGAAATCATACCAGCGCCAACAAAAGCGATATGCACAAACGTTTTCATCTTTCAGTCTTTCTCCTTGTGCGATTTCATCATTATTCTATCTCATTTTCTCTGTACTGTCCATTGCAACTATTCTCAACAATCGTTCACATACATGTTAATATTTTCCCGCGCATATTGAACTCCAGCGAGACTGTGTTATAATAAGGGCATCCCGTTATACGGTTGCTTCGTGCATTTTCCTTATGATTCGACATGTGGAAGGAGCGGTGGTTCTGATATGGAGTTCTTGCAGCTGCAATACTTTGTAGCCTTGGCGCACAGTCAGCATCTGACTCGTACCGCCGCCCGTACGATGGTCTCCCCTTCTGCCATCAGCGCCAGTATTACCCGTCTGGAAAACGAACTGGGCGTGAAACTCTTCGACCGGGTCGGCCGGAATATTCTCCTCAACAGCAACGGTCAGCTCTACCTTCCCTACATTGAAAAAGCATTGGAGCTGATTGAAGAAGGCAAACAGCAGCTGGAAGCCGCTAACAG
>CAKSAI010000249.1 GCA_934434905.1 uncultured Lachnospiraceae bacterium
TTTCGGATATATTTGGAGCGATATAATCAATCACCCAAAGACGGTGATTCCTTCTTTGCGTTTTTCGTTTTGGCACCATATATTGCTCAAGAAATACATGATAATCCCAAGAACAAAATAACATTAGCTGCTGCTAAGACGATTGTGGAAAAACTCGAAAAAACAAATTATGAGTTATTACTTCAAATTGCACTTAATGAGTGTGGTTTTGGCGATCTTCTTTACAAACCCACTCTCTCAAATGCATGCTCCATCTTATTCCATAACGGTCCTATAAAGTATGTCATTAATGAAAATCACAGTCCATTTGTGTTTAGCAATGATGAATATAAGATTTTTCATGATGACATACGTGACTTCCTTCTCGCTTTCTCAGCTATAATAACCATTAAAGTAATGAGAGCGTCGTTAGAGGATGGACAATTTGATTTTATTAAAGACATCTATTTGAATCTTAATCTGAAGGACGAACCGACCGAATTAATAAAATCAAAACTGATGATTTCTACCGGAAAAGACATAGCACAAAATTTATCTGATTTGTATTCCGTTCTTTATGAAGTGCCAATCTCTCCGCAATCAATTATTTTTGCTCATACATTATTTTTGATAAGCGATTATTTGAATTTAGGCGAAGTTGCGGTAGAACCAACCCATAAAATCCTTATTGGATTTACCGAGCGAATCGTTAGACTTGTTAAACAAAATAATTTTCTTTCTTGTTTAGCGAATAACAATGATAATTTTGGTCACGGCGATCAACAGCGCTGCGTGAACGCGATGTTGGACATCATAAGCAAACATTGTGAATATTATCGCAGAAATGAGATGTTTGTAGAGGGCATTGAACTAGCAAACATAGCAGAGCGTATTCAATCTGATAATGATGCTATAACAAACCAAAAGGGTAAGCTATTGCTTTTGATGTACCAGTCCCACGTAAAGGACACAAAAGATTATGATCTTGCCAAACTCGGATTTGTTAATTACACTGAATTATACTTTGAAAGCAGACGAATTTTAGATGAGGCCGTCAAACACGACTTTAATTTGAGTGTAAATCTGGTTGCTATGCTTTATAGCGTTCCAGCACCGTTCTTGTTTGAAGACAAATCAAATCAAATAGTTTTTGAATTTGTTAAGGCATTTGATTTGTGTCGTTCTCTTATTTTCACAAATCAAAAGAAAAATTACACTGCAAAAGAAATATGTTATGCAGTTCGTCAAGCGGTGGGATTACTAATTAAAGGTTATGTCAAATTCAACCCCGATTTTGAAAAATATGAAAAAGGTAACCCCGGAGAAAACTCTGTGATTATCGGTAACAGAAATACACTTTCGTTAGACAGCAATACTTTGAAGTTAGCAGAGGAGCTATTAGATAAAGTAGAGGGAATGTCACTTTCGACTCTCAATTATTACAGAGGAATAGTGTCATACTACAAAGGTGACATTTCCTCTGCAAAAAAGCACTTTGAAAATGAGTCGGATTCTCTATTGAAATCAATATTCCAATACTATTATTTTGGTATAAAAATTGACTTAGATTCTTTATATCGGAACATCTCCTGCAGAATGAAAGAAACTAAAAGAGATGCCGTTGATAGTTGCCACCCTATCTATTGGTATTGCGATGCCAAAAATTTGGAACTGTCATTCAACAAAGAGAGAATTACATATTTTGAAAACTTTGAAAAGGAGTTACCGGAAACATGGAAAAGTATAGTGAAACAATTGACGCAATAACCAAATTCCTTTTCATCGGCAAAGAAGAGTCAGAACTAAAAACATATGAGCTGGTAATATTTCTTGGAAATGATGATATAGAAGGTAATGCCAATACTATAAGGATCCTTTGGGACACAGGGCATATCACTTCAAAATCTACTGTCATTTTAAGCGGTAATGTGGGATTACTCAATCAAGGAAAAGAACCTGAAGCGATTCGTCTCTTTAATGCTGTTGTTCGCTTGGGTATACCAAAAGATATTTTTGTTTTGGAAAAACAAGCGACAAATGCTTTAGAAAACTTTAAATTCAGCAAACCTATAGCCGAGAAGATAAAACCTCTGGAAGAGTTCAATGGTATTTTGTGCATAGGTAGAGCTTTTATGAGCAGACGTGCTAAGATGTGCGCCTCCGCTTGCGGTTATCCTGCTGATTCGATTGACTTTTACGGCACAGTTGATAGAAAAGGGAAAAACATTGGTTCTGATTCATGGTGGAAAAGTGAAGCAGCGGCTAAACGCGTGCTTGAAGAATTAAAAAGAGTAGCTGAATACTCCTTAAAAGGCGATTTATCTATTGAATAGGATAGAGGGAGAATAAAATTTTTCGCGAATTTTCTATTATCATGAATTGCACCCCCCGGCCTGTTCCACGTATCCGTGAATCATGCCGGGGGTTTTTCAGTAAACTATATTCTTATCATTCCCTACCTATACTCCCCCATATAGAACAGCGCCATCGTTCCGGGGCCGGAATGCGCGCCGATGGTGGAACCTACGTAGTTGATCAGGAAGCTCTCGATGCCGAAGCGCTGCTTCACCAGATCCGCGACGAACTTCGCTTCGTCCTCGCAGTCTCCGTGGCTGATGAAGACGATATCATTCTGCTCCCGGTAAGAGCCGATCTGCTTCTCCATGCTGTCCACCAGAGCGATCAGGGACTTCTTGCGTCCCCGCACCTTGGAGACAGGGATCAGATGGCCTTCGTCGTCCACGTGGAGCACCGGCTTTAAGTTGATCAGGGTGCCAAGAACTGCCGCCGTCTTAGATACGCGGCCGCCTCTGTGGAGATGGAACAGGTCGTCCACTGTGAAGTTATGCACGATATGGAGCTTGTTGTCCTCCAGCCACTGGCGGTTCTCCTCCAGGGACATGCCCTTCGCCTGATTCTCCAGAGCCTTGTGTACCAGAAGTCCCTCACCCATAGAGGCGCACAGGGAATCCACCACCGTCACCTTGTGCTTCGTGTATTCCTCTGCCAGCTCCTCCGAACCGATTCGGGTGCTGTTGTAGCTTCCGCTCAATCCGGAGGAAAATGCGATGTGCAGTACATCCATATCGTGCTTCTCCATCATTTCCAGGAAGAACTTCTTCGCCTCTTCGGGGTTCACCTGGGATGTAGTAGGCATGGAGCCGTTGCGCATCTTCGCGTAGAACTCCTTCACCGGCAATTCGTGCTCCCGGTTGTAAGTCTCGCCGTCGATGGTGTAGGAGAGAGACATGATGCCAAGCCCCTTCTCCTGTATATAGGATTCCGGCAGATCTGCCATGTTGTCTGTTGTGATAATGTAATTTGCCATACAAACCTCCTTGCGGATCATTAATTATAACTTATCATAACACTTTCTGTAAAAATTGGCAACTCGTCCATAAAAAATCTTAATGAAAATCTTGCTGAAAATCTTAAGAAATTTCATCTTTATATTTTAATCCTCTCATGATATGATTCTAATATCAATGTCCGAAATCGCGGATCGCGATATACTTCGTGCGGGAGGGAGCTTCATCTTATGATAAAAGTAGAAAACCTGGTTAAAAATTTCAATGGTTTCTGCGCCCTGGATCATGTCAATATGCACGTACCCAAAGGCTCCATTTACGGCCTGGTGGGACCCAACGGCGCCGGGAAATCCACTATCATACGGCATATCACCGGCATTTATCGCCCGGATATGGGAACCGTGCTGGTGGACGGGGCTCCGGTCTATGAAAATGTCGCAGCCAAGAGCCGGATCGCATACATTCCAGATGAGTTGTATTATTTCTTTCAGTCCAGCACACTGGAGATGAAGCAGTTTTATGCCGGAATGTACCCCGACTTTGACAATGCGCTGTTTGCGAAGCTGCAGGAATTCTTTCCCTCCATCAATGTGAAGCAGAGTATCCGCCGTCTCTCCAAGGGCATGCAGAAGCAGGCTGCCTTCTGGCTGGCGCTCTGCTGTAATCCCGCGCTGCTCGTGCTGGACGAACCGGTGGACGGCCTGGATCCGGTCATGCGGCGTCAGCTCTGGAGTCTGATCCTAAGCCGCGTACAGGAGCAGCAGACCACGGTACTCATATCCTCCCACAACCTCAGAGAGCTGGAGGACGTCTGCGACTATGTGGGCTTCATGCATCAGGGGAAGGTATTGTTGGAACGCTCCCTCTGCGAGCTGCAGAGCACGGTCTCTAAGATCCAGGTGGCTTTCCGCTCCGGTATACCCGGCATGCCCGTCCTGCCGGAACAGATCGACGTGCTACACATGTCCAACATGGGACGGGTCTACACCATCATCGCCCGGGGCAATCCCCAGGACATCAAGAAGGCACTGGAGGCCATGGATCCCCTGTTGGTGGATGTACTGCCACTGACTCTGGAGGAGATATTTATTTACGAGATGGGAGGCGCTGATTATGCAGTCAAAGACATCCTTTTTTAATAAAACCATCTTTTTTAAAAACATCACGCGCTTCTGGCCGATCTGGGTCTCCTATCTCCTGGTATGCCTGTACCGGCTTCCCATGCGGCTGTATCTGACCCTAAACGCATCCTGTCCGGATAACATAGAGCGGAATGCCTTTCTCTTAAGCCAGCTAAAGGGGACGGTCTTAGCGGCTCTTACGCCACTGACTATCTTCCTGTTTGCCTGTATCACCGCTGTTGCCGTATTCTCCTACCTGTATCAGGCCAGGAGCTCCTATATGATCCATTCCCTTCCGGTGTGCAGGGAATCCCTCTTCATCACGCATGTGCTCTCCGGCATCCTGTTCCTTACGATCCCCCAGGTGGTTGCGTTCCTTGCCGGCATCTTCGTCTGCTTCCTTCAGCGAATGACGCAGCTGGAATATCTGCTCCACTGGCTGATCCTGTCCACGGGCATGGTGGTCTTCGCCTTCGCTCTGGCTGTCTTCACCGTCATGATCACCGGCAATATCATCGCGGCACCGGTTTTCTACATTGCCGTCAACTTCCTGTTTATGGCCTGCCGCAACGCAATCTCCGGCATTATCGAGCTGTTCTCCTATGGCGTC
>CAKSAI010000250.1 GCA_934434905.1 uncultured Lachnospiraceae bacterium
TTTCCTTATCAGCAGGCGCAGGTGTATTAATGCGATGGAACGCAAGTAGAATGGACTATGAAGGAGAATAAAAATGCCTTATAAAAAAGAGCATATAGACAACGAAATCCTGGTGTTTGCGGAAGAAGACGGCATTATATCTGCTCATTTGGCTTTTCATGCACCCAGAAATGTCATTATAGAGGACAGAGCAGGAAACCGACTGACAGAGGGAAAGGATTATATCATTTCGGGTAACAGCGTAGAGCTTTTGAATCGTGAACTTCCTTATTACATGGAGGGGTGGCTGCAAAACCGGAATGTTCCAGAGGAGATACCTTCGGAGAACCTGCGCTATAAGATCGAAGGCTGCCTGCTGGTTGATCCTGTATATATGAGAGGGACGCAGTTTCTGGCAAGCTATGACTGTGAAGAGACAGAGATCCCAAGGAGTGTCTCCGACAAGCTGTGTCTGCCGTCGACCTATCAGAAGCTGAAAGACAATAAAAGGCTTAAGATCGCCCTGTTTGGCGACAGTATCTCCAATGCTGCGAATTCTTCCTGGCAAATGGGATTCGAAGGATATGAGCACTGGTGTGTGCAGGCACTGAGGGAAGCAGAGAAATTATATGGAGCCAGGATAGAATTGCTAAATGTTTCCCGTTCCGGATATGGTACAGAGTGGGCTAAGGAAGCTGTTGCAGAGAAGTTTTCGGGACAAAATGTGGATCTGGCAATCATAGCCTTTGGAATGAATGATGCGCCGGAAGGAATGTCGGTCGAAGTATTTACCCGGAATGTATCTGAAATCATGGAGAAAATAAGGGCGCTTTCCGGTGATACGGAATTTATTCTCATTGCGACACCAGTACCGAATAAGGATTGTGCATATGTTTATAAAGAACAGGAGCATTATATCCGGGGCTTACGAACGCTGGAGACTGAGGGTGTTACCGTGCTGGATATGACGTCGGTTTTCCTGTGGCTGCTTGAGCGAAAGCGCTATTGTGAGATTTCCGGAAACAATTTAAATCATCCCAATGATTTCGGTTATGCTTTTTATACGGATGCTCTTCTGGAGCTGTTTACGAGATTGAAGCAGAAAACAGAAAACCGTCTCGACTGGTCCGAATATTTGAAGAGCCCGGAGTTTGAAAAAGCGGATTTCCCGGAATTGCCGGGGAACCTGCAGGGAGGATACCTAAGGACAGTTGTAAACAGGCAGCAGAGGAAAACTTTTGTATGGCTTGGAATTCCGACAGAAGAGAGAGAGAATTACCCTGCCGTTGTGCTGGCACATGGAGCGGGCGGAAATGCCTTTCTTGAATGGGTGCAGAACTGGACGAAGCGTGGATATATTGCAATTGCCGTTGATCTGAATGGGACGCATTTTACAGATGGAGATATTGTGAACAGGAAGCAGAACGAAGCGGCAGGAAGGATTGGTGTCGGCTCCTTTGACTGCGTCGGCAAGGACCCATATGATTCCTGGACTTATTACGGAGTAGCACAGCTTCTGGCGGCGCATTCCTATCTGCGCTCGCTGGAAAAGACGGATTGTACGCGCACCGGAATCGTGGGGATCTCCTGGGGAGGCGTACTGTCGCTTATTGCAGTCGGCGCGGATAAGCGCTTTTCTGCGGCGGCGATCATTTATTCCGCCGGGTTTATTACCGATGATCTGCTGGGGCAGGAAACGGGGCTGTTTGCGGACAGGGAGCGAAAGGATTTCTATGATACATGGCTTGACCCGGCCAATTATCTGTATGGAACAGACATTCCGATACTTTTTCATGCAGGACTACTGGATGGAGCCTTTTCACCCATTCAGAGACAGAGAACGTATCGTTTGCTGCACGGCGTTGTGAGCCTTGCAGTGAAGCAGGAGCTGTATCACGACAATGTCAGTAATTTTGAGAATGAAAATGTCCTTTCCTTTATGGATGACTGCTTTCTGAAGACCCGGAAACGGGTTCCCTTGAAGGCGGAGTTTTCCGATGGGATCTTGCGGCTGCACTTCCCGGAGAGATATACGTCGGCGGAGGTTTTATATACGGAAGGAGTCGGAGACGAACACAAATTCCATTGGGAGAGTGTTCCCATTGATTTTAAGGATGGCGAAGCGTTACTTCCTGTCCCGGAAAAAGCGAAATATATTACGGCAGTTGTGTATTACGGTGATGGATTATATACGAGCAGCGATTTATTTGATGCTGTGAATAACTTATAAGATATAAGGGGTGAGATGTATGAAACAGGTAACAGTAATTATTGTCGGCAATGGTGACAGGGCGAATTGTTATTGCAGGTTTGCCTTGAATCATCCGGAGTCTTTGAAGGTCGCGGCGATCGTCGATCCTTCGGAGCGCAAGCGGCGTGAAGGCGCAGAAAAGTATGGCGTTCCATCGGAACTATGCTTTCACAGCGTGGCGGAGTGTATGGAGTATCATGATGCACATGGAAGGATTGCGGATGCCGTGCTCGATTGTACCATGGATGAACTGCATTATGAAACGGCTATGCCATTCTTAGAAAAGGGTTACAACATGCTGCTGGAAAAGCCGATTGTCAATAATATGGAGCAGTTATTGGAGATCAAAAGGACGGCAGAGGCAAACGGCTGTCTCTTGATGGTATGTCATGTATTGCGGTATACGCCCTTTTTCATGGCAGTCAAAGAAGTCATTCTCCGGGGAGATATCGGCGAGATCGTCCACATGGAAACCAGCGAAAATGTGGGAGTGGCACATTCCTCGAATTCCTACATACGTGGAAAATGGAACAGCAAGGAAAAATGCGGAAGCTCGATGCTGCTTGCAAAGTGCTGCCACGATATGGATCTGTTGTGTTGGCTTAATAATGAAACCTTCCCGGTGCGGGTTGCAAGCTTTGGCGGAAGAGATTTCCTGGTTCCGGGGAAGGCACCAAAGGGTGCCGGAACGCGCTGTTTGGTAGATTGTCCCTACGTGGATACCTGCCAGTATTCCGCGAAGTCGATCTATGTAATGAATGACAAATTCCCATGGTATTCGTGGGATTGCATTGATAAGAAATATGATGAAATATCAAAAGAAGAAAAGATCGAGTCACTAAAGACCTTTAATCCCCATGGAGTTTGTGTGTATAAAACCGGTTCGGATATTGTGGATCACCAGGCACTGGTTCTTCACTTCGCCAATGGAAGTACGGCGACACACACCATGATCCAGGGCACGGTAGTTCCGCGCAGACTGACGCGTATCGTCGGAACGAAAGGGGAGATTGAAGGTTCCCTTGACGCGTGTAAATTCACCGTGTACAAGTATGATTTTGACAAAGCCTGGTATACCGCGGAGGAAGTCGATATCAGGGAGCGGATAGCCAAGGACGATCATCATGCAGGCGGTGATGACGGAATCATCCGGGATTTTGTCAGCATGATCCGGGGCGGAAAGACCAGTGTCTCCTGTACCAAGATCCAGGACAGCATCTATGGCCATTTGTGTGTATTTATGGCGGATGCATCTATGGAGGAGCAGGAAGAAAAGGATATTAAGTGATGCAGAAGGCAGAATGGATATGGCGAAGCAGGGAATGTGAGGCCGATGAATACGCAGTATTTCAGGATACCATAAGCTTTTCCGGGGAACATACGGCGATGGACATTTCCGTTGCCGGAGATTATGCACTGTATGTGAACGGGCAGCTTGCTTCCTTTGGACAATATCCCGATTATCGGCATTATAAGGTATATGACCATTTGGACATCACACCGTATTTGCTGGAGGGGGAGAATACGATCCAGATCACGGTGTGGTACAGCGGTCTGGATTGCCTGACAGGATATGATTTCGGAGCAGGACTCATCTATGAGGCATATACGAAGGATGCGGTGAAGGCTTATTCCAGAGAGGGGCTTCCCTGCGGCTTGTACCGGGCATATCAAAGCCATAAGAAAAAGTTGATAACCACCCAACTGGGATATTCTTATACCTTTGATGCAAGACATCAAAACGAGCAAAGCTTCCAAGAGCGAGCAGTGCGTATGGATGGAATGCCGGAACAACTGGTGAAACGGCCCATTGAAAAGCTTGTGCTGCGAAGCGAAAGTAAGGCAGAATTAATAGGCAGGAAACAGCAGATTTATGATCTGGGGGCGGAGCGATGCGGGTTTTTGTCCGTGGGCTTCACTGCTCCGGAGGGAGAAGTCATCCGGGTAAGCTTCGGGGAGCATCTGGCGGACGGACAGGTGCGAAGCAGGATCGGAGATCGGGATTTCTCGGTGGAGCTTATCGGAAATGGCGAATATACGGAATTCTTAGGCACATTCCGAAGACTGGGGTGCAGGTATCTGCAGATCGAGGCATCCGGGGAAACGAAGATCAGACATCTTGGTCTGTGTGAGGTCGAATATCCGTTTATTCAGAAGGAGTTTCATATGTCTGATCCGCTGCGGCAGCAGATTTATGATACCTGTGTGCGGACACTCCGTCTCTGCGCACATGACCATTATGAGGATTGCCCGTGGAGAGAGCAGGCGATGTATATCGAAGATTCCCGCAATGCGATGCTATGTGGCTACTATGCTTTTGAAAACGCGGCGGAGTTTGTGAAGGCTTCCCTGGAACTTATCCTTCAGGGGCAGCGGGCGGACGGGCTGTTTGAATTGTGTTTTCCGTGCCATTGGGAGTTTACCATACCTTCTTTCTGTCTGGTTCTGCCCAGCGCCATTCTGGAATATGCCCGTCACAGCGGCGATACAGAGCTTGTGAGACGTGCCATGCCGCAGATTGAGAAGCTTCTTGCGTATTTTATGGAGGATATGGAAGAAAACGGCTTATATAAAACCGTTTCACGCGATGATGTATGGCATTTTTATGAATGGGCGGGAGATTTGGATGGCTGTTATTTTTCGGATTGTGCAGAAGACAAAAAGCGGGATGACTTCGACAGCCTGATCAATGCTTTCCTGTCACTGGCGGTTGAAAAAACAGTGGAATTATACCGGATATTGGGAGATTCTCAAGCTGCTTTACGATATACAAAGT
>CAKSAI010000251.1 GCA_934434905.1 uncultured Lachnospiraceae bacterium
GGTGCTCCACGAGGGGACGATTTTCCCGGTTCGGGAAAAGAACATCCCCCTGAATATCCGCAATACCAATGCCCCCAACCACCCCGGTACCCTCATCCGGGAGCATTTTGAGATTCAGGATGAAGCGTATCTGGATTATCTGATTGAAAATATTTACCAGGTCTATTCTCCCAGGGATTGATCTGTACATTAACAAATACGAATGACTACGAGGTGACGATCATGAAATTATTAGAAGACAAGATCCTTTCCGAAGGAACAGCCGTAAACGCTGATATTCTGAAGGTAGACAGCTTTATCAATCATCAGGTGGATCCGGTGCTGATGACAGAAATGGGCAAGGAATTTGCTGAGCACTTTAAGGGAAAAGGCATTACTAAGGTGGCTACCATCGAGAGCTCCGGCATTGCGCCTGCCATGATGACCGCCGTGACACTCAATGTTCCTCTTCTGATTCTGAAGAAGCAGCCCTCCAAGATTCTGAACAGCGATCTGTATCAGACACAGGTTACTTCCTTCACCAAAGGCACCAGCTACGAGCTGACACTCTCCCAGAAGTTTGTTTCTGAGAGAGACCACATACTGATCATCGACGATTTCCTGGCAAACGGCGAGGCAGCTACCGGCGCCATCCGGCTTCTCCGCAAGGCTCACGCCACCATTGCCGGCCTCGGCATCGTGATCGAGAAGTCCTTCCAGCCCGGCCGCGGGAAACTGGAGGAACAAGGTATCGAAGTCTATTCTCTGGCCCGGATTGCCAGAATGGACAAGGACCTGATCGAGTTCGTAAAGTAATGGGCGTGAGCTGAACTGTTGCTTTGTTAAAAAATTGCTGCCGGTGGATTTCCCTTAGCAAATCGTCGTTCGATTTGCGTGGGAAACCTACCGGCAACTTTTATTTACTAATTATTAATTTTAAATGAAAATTCTATTTTCTACTTGTATAAAAACAGATACATGTGGTATCATAGGAAATATCATTCGCATTTCAACACAGTAAATCGTGAAATCGAAATTAATCAGAAGGAGGTCTTTATGCATTCAAACAGATTTTGTGAAATTACACCGGAGATACTGAAATTATCCAAACTCAGTGAAGCTGCAGCCAATATCGACCCAGCACTTTTTACACAATATGATGTCAAGCGTGGACTCCGTGACCTGAATGGAAAAGGCGTCCTGGTAGGACTGACAGAAATCTCAGACGTCTGCGCTTCCAAGATCGTAGACGGGAAATCGGTGCCGGCACACGGCGAACTATATTATCGCGGCTATAATGTTAAGGATATCATACGGGGACTTGCAGAAGACAGTCACTTTGGCTTCGAGGAAAGCACCTATCTGCTCCTGTTTGGGAAGCTTCCGACGCAGGAAGAACTAAAGAGCTTCACGCAGCTGCTTGCAGAATATCGTTCTCTTCCCACCGGCTTTGTGCGCGATATTATTATGAAGGCTCCCAGCCAGGACATGATGAACACACTGGCCCGCAGTGTACTGACCTTATACTCCTACGACGACCGTGCAGACGATATTTCCATCCCCAACGTACTGCGCCAGTGTCTTGAGCTTATAAGCCTGTTCCCACTGCTGTCCGTTTACGGCTATCAGGCCTACAAGCATTACCACGACGGTGCCAGCCTGTTTATCCATACACCGGATCCCAGCCTGTCCACCGCGGAGACAATTCTTCACGTACTGCGGCCGGACTGCCAATACACGCCGTTAGAAGCAAAGCTTCTCGACATTGCGCTGATCCTACATATGGAGCACGGCGGCGGAAATAACTCTACCTTCACCACACACCTGGTATCCTCCTCCGGAACCGATACCTACTCGGCCATCGCCGCGGCACTTGGTTCCTTAAAGGGTCCTAAGCACGGCGGCGCCAACATCAAGGTGGTGAAAATGTTCGATGACATGAAAGCAAGCGTATCCGACTGGACCGACGAAGAGGAGGTTGGACGCTACCTGTCCGCACTGCTCAATAAGGAAGCCTTCGACCATGCAGGCCTGATCTACGGTATGGGGCATGCAGTCTATTCGCTCTCCGACCCTCGTGCCATCCTGTTCCGTTCCTTCGTGGAGCGGCTTTCCAAGGAAAAAGGACTGGAAAAGGAATTCGCGCTGTACGCACTGGTAGAACGACTGGCTCCGGAGATCATCGCAAGAGAACGCCAGATCTACAAGGGTGTCAGCCCCAACGTGGACTTCTTCTCCGGCTTCGCCTATAGCATGCTGGGACTTCCCATGGAGCTGTACACCCCGATCTTCGCCATCGCAAGAATCGCTGGCTGGAGCGCACACCGCCTGGAGGAGTTATCCTATAATGGCAAGATCATGCGTCCCGCTTACAAATGCGTGCAGGAGCGCCGGGAGTACGTACCCATGGAACAGCGCTAACCGAAGTATTGCTATTATTATCTATTAGATCTAGAAACGTGCACCGTCGGGCGCACCTAACAAAAACGGCCGCAGTAAGGAATCCCGGTTCCTCTCTGTAGCCGTTTTATCTTATATAATCTTCTTCGGAAGAATCATCTGTCAGAAGAACCTCTTCCTGGCACGGTTCAATGTAACCATATAGAAAACACAACTCGCCAGAAAGACAAGAAGGCATATCATATCAAGAAGCGACACATGAAACACATAGCTGTTCAGCAGACTGACAACGCCATACAACATCGTCACCACTCCGAACAGGATTGTTGCAACATAGATTGCGTCCACAAATCCCCGTTTATCCTTACAGCGGCCTATCTCCTGCTCATTCACCAGCCACTTGGCGGGCTCCCCTGTTTTCTTCATCTGCAAAGCAGTGTAAACGGTATAAGCACCGTATATTAAAATGATCACATCAAAAATTGTCATGATACCATTCCTTGATACTGCCAACATTCCCATATATGCCTCCATTTCCAAACACCGGCGGCTGCCTATTAGGCGGCCAGCCGGATTCTGCCATAAGCCTCACACGCTTCTATAATTTCAGGAAATCCCGCACTACCGTCGGCATCTCATCCACTTCACATACCGTCTTGTGCCGCACCGGCGCGCTTCTGATCTCTTCGATAGCCCTCGGAACCTTCACGCCGGAAAGCTTCTCTAACTCGTCCACCAGTTCAAAATCACCCAGTCTATCATAATCCGGGCGGATCGCCGTTACAACACTTCTGGTGAACTTATATGGGCTTGCGGTGGATGCGATCACGGTCTTCGTGGTGTCACCGCTCTCCTGCCGATACTTTTCATATACAGCGGCCGCTACCGCCGTGTGGGTATCGATCACGTAGCCATCGGATTCATAGACTGCCTTAATGGTGGCTGCCGTCTCCGCTTCACTGGCATAATTTCCGTAGAATGGTGCAAGCTGCGCCCTCATCTCCTCCGTGATGCGATAACATCCCTCACTGGACAACTGCTGCATGTACGTCCGGTCAGCCTCCGCATCCCGTCCGGCGATCTGATAGATCAGACGCTCCAGATTACTGGAGATCAGGATATCCATAGAGGGTGACGATGTCAGGATAAACTCACGGTTTCTGTCATAGCTTCCCGTCTGGAAGAAATCGTACAACACCTTGTTCTCGTTGGAAGCACAGATCAGCTTACGGATAGGGATTCCCATCTCGCGCGCATAAAAGGCCGCCAGTATATTCCCGAAGTTTCCGGTAGGCACTGTCACATTGATGGCCTCGCCTGCTGCGATCTCGCCCGTGAATACCAGTTGTGCATAGGCGTATACGTAGTAGACGATCTGCGGCACAAGCCGCCCGATATTAATGGAATTGGCGGAGGAGAACTGATATCCCTTCGCTTCCATCTCCGCTGCCAGCGCACGATCCGAAAACATCTGCTTCACTCCGGTCTGAGCCTGGTCAAAATTTCCGTGGATGCCAACTACCAGCGTATTGTCTCCCTTCTGGGTCACCATCTGCTTCTCCTGTATGGGGCTGACCCCATCCTTGGGATAAAACACAATGATCTTCGTTCCCTTCACTTCTGCAAAGCCTGCCAGAGCTGCCTTTCCGGTGTCCCCGGAGGTAGCCGTCAGGATCACGATATCGTTCGTCACATGATTCTTCCTGGCGGAGGTCAGCATCAGATACGGCAGTATGGACAAAGCCATATCCTTAAAGGCAATGGTGGCTCCGTGGAAAAGTTCCAGGAAATACGCGCCATCCGCCTTCACCAGCGGAGCAATGACAGGCGTATCAAACTTGCTGTCATAGGCGCTTTCTATGCAGTCCTTCAGTTCCTTTTCCGTAAAATCGGTAAGAAACAGCTTCATCACTTCGTAGGCTGTCTCCTGATAAGACATCTTCTGGAGTTCATCCATGGGGATCGCAAGCTTCGGAATATATTCCGGTACAAACAACCCCCCATCCTCTGCCAACCCCCGCAGAATCGCCTGGGAGGCCGTCACTTTTTCTTTTGAATTTCTTGTGCTGGTATATAACACTTCCATCTTTTTCATCCTTTTCTCTTGAATCAATTTGTGCCTTTTCATGTAGCAGTTCAATCCACGCCGCTGTTAATGTAATTGATCAACCCTTCTGCGGCAATGATCTTCTGCATGAATTCCGGGAAAGCCTGTCCTTTATAGCTCTCTCCTTTGGTCCGGTTGGTGATCACACCGCTGTCGAAGTCTACCTCCACCTCGTCGCCCGCCATAATCTTCCTGGCAGCTTCCGGGCATTCGATGATGGGAAGCCCGATATTGATGGCATTCCGGTAGAAGATCCGGGCAAAGGTCTCTGCGATGACACAGCTTACACCTGCCGCCTTGATGGCGATGGGGGCATGCTCTCTGGAGGAACCGCAGCCGAAGTTCTTCTCCGCTACGATCAGATCTCCCTTTGACACCTTTGCAACGAAATCCTTGTCGATATCCTCCATGCAATGAGCCGCCAGTTCCTTGGGGTCAGAGGAATTCAGATACCGTGCTGGAATGATCACATCCGTATCCACATTGTCT
>CAKSAI010000252.1 GCA_934434905.1 uncultured Lachnospiraceae bacterium
GAAGGTCGGCGTGTACTCCTCCACACCATACCCCTTCAGAAAATAAGTGATACTTTGGTCATAGAGATGGGGCTGAAACGACATACCGCGCAGATCCAGTCCGCCGTCCTCCGCCAACAGCTCTCCGAACTGCAGGCAGACCATCTGCCCTCTCTCCCCTTTGATCCTAAGACGGATATTACCGGCCAGATTCTCACCGAAATCATAGATATAGCCTTCCTGCTGCTCCTTGGGCAGCGGGAACACCGGCAAGTTTTCGCGGCAATTCGGCAAATAGGTAATACGCCCCTTTTTCACGGAAACCGGCTCTAATGTCTTCAATGTCACAATCGGCTCCGCCGTACAGAGTCGTGTCTCCCCCCGCGGCGTCTCCGCCTCAATAGCCGCCTGCCAGTCGCTGTCATCAAACTCCGGCAAATTCCACCCGGCGATCTCCTTGCGGGCATCATAGATCTCCCCGATGCGCAGATCATCGAATAAAATGGGGGACGGATGGGTCTTAAAGCTTTCATCTGCCGTGATCTGCTCCTGCTCGCCATTCACATATTCCAGTTCCAGCGATAACGCCAGCTTCGGGGCACTTCGGTACGGCACCAGTTGAAAATCCCAGATCGCGCCGCCGGGACAGTTGAGCATCCCATTGCCTAATAAAAGCCCCAGCACATTTTTGCCGCCTTGTAATAAGTCGGTGATATCATATTCATCATAATATAAGATATCATCGGGATTGGAAATATACGGTGCCAAAAGCCCCTTGGTAATGCGTTTGCCGTTGACAAACAGCTCGTAAAAACCCAGTCCGCATACCGTCAGCCTGGCGCTCTTCACCTCCGACTTTGGTGCAAAGCTTTTGCGAAAATACGGAGCCGGAATATGTACGCCGTAATCGGAAAACTCCCTGGTAGCTGCAATAAAATTCGTAGAAAACATAAAAAATCCTCCAATATTTCTTATCTTCCACGAATATAACCTTTTCACGCTGTTTCGTCAAGTCGAAAAATTTAAGGAATTGATGTCATAGGCATATTGTGATATAATTTGCCTACTATGCTAATACTTGGAAAGGACATTCCCCATGCGCATATGGTTTAAGATATTTAAGGACAATCATCTATTGAAGGATACCGTAGTAGAGGACAATTCCTCCGAGACAAGAACCCACAAGATCTTCAAGGCTCTGGATACAGCCTGCTATGAGTTCGACCTGGGCAAGCCTATCTGGCTGGACGCCACCATCGCGGAATTCAAGCGTCACGATAAGGCTCGCTTCTATCAGGATAATTTTGTAGAAGAAATCCCCTTCGATTACCTGGAGATTCATGTGATCGAAGAGGATTAATGCCGCCGCTGCCTGTGCACCTCATACATCAACAGCGTCGCAGCAATGGCTGCATTTAAGGACTCTACCTTTCCCTCCATGGGAATGCGGATGTACGCATCCGCCAGCGCAGCCGTCTCATCACTAAGGCCGTTTCCCTCATTTCCAATAAGAAATGCCGTCCCCTTCGTGTAATCCGGCGTATCATACGTCTCCGTCCCCTTTAAGTGTGCGGCGTAAAGCGCAATTCCATGACGCTTCAGCGTCCCGGCAGTTTCAGCCAGATCATCCACAAGAACAAACGGCACCCGGTACAGGGAGCCCATGGTAGCCCGAATGACCTTTGGGTTAAAAAGGTCGACGGTGGAGCGGTTCATGATAATGCCGTCCACACCGGCACCTTCTCCGGTACGCAGCATAGTCCCAAGATTTCCGGGGTCCTGAATACTCTCCAGCAATAGCAGATGCGGACAGTCCGACTTCAGCAGATCTGCAAGGACATACTCCGGCATCCGCACCAGGCAAAGGATTCCCTGAGGCGTTTTCGTATCACTGATGGCTGAGAAAACAGAATCCGAAACGATCTCATACTCACAGTTCTCTAACCACAGTCTCCAATCAATATCCTTTATTCCACCACTGTTCGGCTCCATTCCGACACCTGCTCTGTCCTCAGAGAATTTCTCGCGCCAGAAGCTCTCAGAGAGGTACACCTTCTGCACCAGCTCCCTCGGTGTCTCTGCCACCATTCGCGGTCCTTCCACTACAAAAACCCGCTGTTGCCAGCGAGTTTTTGACTTTTTCTGCAATTGCATAATATCTTTTATCTGTTGATTGCTACTGCTTGTGATCATTTGCTATCCTCTTAAATCGACAAGTTTTGGCAGATATCATACTGATATTCCGGGATATCCTTGGTCATGGCCAGCGCTTCATCGATATCATAATCCACGAACTCACCGTGACTGTATGCAACTACCCGGTTGGTCTTACCTTCACATATCAGATCCACAGCCATGGCTCCCATCGTAGAAGCATACACCCGATCCTTACAGGTCGGGCTGCCGCCGCGCTGCATATGCCCCAGGATCGTGGCACGTGTCTCCATTCCGGTAGCCGCCTCGATACGCTTCGCCATGCTGGCGGAATGACCGATACCCTCTGCATTAATGATAATATAGTGCTGCTTGCCGCGCTTCCGGTTGTCAATGATCCGGTTCACAAGCCGCTGCTCGTCATAGTCATACTTCTCCGGCAGCAGAATATCCTCTGCACCGTTGGCAATGCCGCACCACAATGCAATATAGCCCGCATTACGCCCCATAACCTCGATGATGGAACAACGCTCGTGTGATGTCGATGTATCACGCACCTTATCAATCGCCTCCATAGCCGTGTTGACAGCGGTATCAAAGCCGATGGTGTAGTCTGTACATGCAATATCCAGGTCGATGGTTCCCGGAAGACCGATGGTATTGATGCCAAGAGCCGCCAGCTTCTGCGCGCCCCGGAAGGATCCGTCACCGCCGATGATGACGATTCCGTCAATTCCATGCTTTCTGCATATCTCAGCAGCCTTCTTCTGTACCTCCAGCTCCTTGAACTCCGGGCACCGTGCAGTCTGTAAGATTGTGCCGCCCCGCTGGATAATATCGGAAACATCCTTGGCCTTCATATCTATGATCTCTTCCTGAAGCAGACCTGCATAACCTCTCTTAATGCCCTTCACCTTCAGGCCCTTGGAGATTGCCTGACGTACCACGGCACGAATTGCCGCGTTCATTCCCGGCGCGTCGCCGCCGCTGGTTAAAACACCGATGGTGCGAATCTCTTTTGCCATTTCTATATACCTCCTAAAATTCTTCCTTAATAATTTACTTTGTGCATCAGTTCAGACGCGCCATTCACATCCGATGGCTGAACTGTTTCCTATATATTAATACCTTTTCTCATTATTTTCAATAAATTTTTCTACAACCTTTACATTTTTTTCACCCAGGAACCCGGCCAGATTATTGACAAGCTCCTGATTCACCTTGACATTCCGGCTTGGCGGCAGGCGTTTCATCTGCTTTGTGCCGGCAATATAGACGATCACAGGATCGCCGCCGTCCGACTCGTGCAGCGCTTCAAAGAGCTTCGCTTCCAGTCCTTCGTACTGCTCCATCGTGTCAAACTGGAGCCACAGCTCCTTCTTCGTATCGTCGAAGGCTGTGATCCGCTCACAGATCAGCTTGCCGTTCTTCTCCTCCTCGACAGACACACGCCCACGCACAAACACCTTGTTATCCAGCTCCAGCAGACGGCTGTTCTTCTCATAATCCCTGGGAAAAACAATGATCTCCAGGGTGCCAACCAGATCCTCCAGTGTGATAAAGGCCATGGTCTTGTTGTTCTTGGTATACTTGATGGTCCGATCCACGATCATGCCGCCCACCGTAGCAACCTCGCCGTCCGCCACCTTCGTCCTTCCGGTCTCCTCATCCAGCACAAAATCAGCGGTTACTCTTGAAATATTCTTTCGCCACTTGTCCTCATATTCCTCCAGCGGATGACCGCTGATGTATACGCCAAGCACTTCCTTCTCGAATGCTAAGAGCATCTCCTTGGCATACTCCGGCACATCCGGCATCTTCACATCGAATTCCTGCTTCTGGCTGTCATCCACCAGATCGAAGAGCGTCATCTGCCCCGCCATGGAGGTCTTTTTCTCCTGGGAGATATCGTCCAGGATCGTGGCGTAGACCAGCATCTTCTGCTTGCGGTTGCCGCCCAGACTGTCCAGCGCCCCTGCTTTAATGAAGTTCTCCACCACACGTTTATTCAATTCCTTGTCTGCCATACGGGTCAGGAAATCCTTGAGATCCCGAAATGGCCCGCGCTCTGCCCGCTCTTCACACAGCTTGTCAATGCAGACATGGTTCACGCTCTTGATAGCGGAAAGCCCGTAGCGAATGCTGCCCGCGGACACGGAGAAGGCTCCCTCTCCCTCATTCACATCCGGCGGCAGCACTGAGATTCCCATCTTCCGACAGCTTAGGATATACTCTGCCACCTTGCCGGAATTGCTCATCACAGAGGTCATCAATGCCGCCATGTACTCCACCGGATAATAGTATTTCAAAAATGCCGTCTGATATGCCACCACCGCATAGGCCGCTGCATGTGATTTATTGAATGCATACTTGGCGAAATCGATCATCTCATCATAAATCTTGTTTGCCGTCTTTTCATCAATGCCATTTGCGATACAGCCGGGCACACCCTCATCCGGGTTTCCCCAGACGAAATTCTGACGTTCCTTCTCCATAACGGAGCCTTTCTTCTTGGACATGGCACGGCGCACCAGGTCGCTTCGCCCCAGGGAGTATCCGGCCAGATCCCGCACGATCTGCATAACCTGCTCCTGATAGACAATACACCCATAGGTTGGTGCCAGGATAGGTTCCAACTGGGGGCAGTCGTAGGTTATGTCCTCCGGATTGTTCTTTCCTTTGATATAGGCTGGAATGAAGTCCATGGGACCCGGACGATACAGGGAGATTCCGGCGATGACGTCCTCAAGGCTCTGGGGCTTCAGCTCCTTCATGAAGTTCTTCATCCCGGCACTCTCCAGTTGGAATACAC
>CAKSAI010000253.1 GCA_934434905.1 uncultured Lachnospiraceae bacterium
CATCTCCTCTGCCTTCATTCCCAGGGACTTCAGCCAGTTGATGCAGAACTCCTTCCAATATGCAAACCATTCCAGATCTGTGTCCGGCTCGCAGAAGAACTCCAGCTCCATCTGTTCAAACTCTCTGGTACGGAATGTGAAGTTGCCGGGTGTGATCTCGTTACGGAAGGACTTTCCGATCTGGCCGATGCCGAACGGGATCTTCTTTCTGGAAGTCCGCTGCACATTTTTAAAGTTTACAAAGATACCCTGAGCAGTTTCCGGCCGCAGATAAACCGTGTTCTTGGCATCCTCGGTAACACCCTGGAAGGTCTTGAACATCAGGTTGAACTGACGGATATCGGTGAAATTATGCTTGCCGCAGCTCGGGCAGGGGATTTTATTATCATCAATATAAGCCTTCATCTTCTCCTGGCTCCAGCCGTCCACAGAGCCGTCCAGTGTCAGGCCATGCTCTGCCGCATAATCCTCGATGATCTTGTCTGCACGGAAGCGCTCATGACATTCCCGGCAGTCCATCAGCGGATCAGAGAAGCCGCCCAGATGTCCCGAAGCCACCCAAGTCTGCGGATTCATCAGAATAGCGCAGTCAACACCTACGTTGTAGGGGTTCTCCATAATAAACTTCTGCCACCAGGCCTTCTTCACGTTGTTCTTGAGCTCCACGCCCAGATTGCCGTAGTCCCAGGTATTGGCCAGACCGCCGTAGATCTCGGAGCCGGGATATACAAATCCTCTCGCCTTTGCCAGTGCCACAATCTTATCCATTGTTTTTTCCATTTTCCTTACCTCATTTCCCTTTTCATGTAAATAAATCCTTTTGGTTTATTACTTATAAATAATGTATACAAGTGCCAGTTCCTCACCGTCCAAAGCATCCTCCGGCAGCTTGATCGCTACCGTATCCTTCGCCGTCAGGCTGGTGTATCCTGCCGACACGTACCGGACGGTTCCCTGTACCTTCACATTTACTTTCTCATTTAGGATCACAACCTTCAGATCCCCGTTGTCTGTAACTGTATTCCGGTCAGCCTCTCCGGCAAGCCTGCCGTTCTCCACTGCCAGAAAATCATCCTTAAAGTCGTACCCGGCTGCCATGGCCTGGGGGATCGTTCCGACAAACATCTCCACCTCATTAAAGGCCGCGTAGTCTTCATAGCCTGCATATGCAATGTTCAGTCTGGCTATGCCATCCGCCACCGTGAAGCTGTCTACCTTGACGCTTTTCTTGCCATGGTCTGCGGTGTATGCTTCCACCTGCTGGTTGATGTAAGTCTCCAGTTCCTTCTCATTATAATACTCTTTATCAAAGCTCTCTACTGTCGCCCCGGTCACCTTACCCTTCCGGTTGACATATACCGTGTTCTCATCCACCTTCAGCTTTCCGCCACAGGCAGTGAGGAGCGTGAGAGCCAGTGCTGTAATCAGCAGCAGGCTAATGCTCTTTTTCATGATAAACCTCCTTATCAATGCTTTGCATTTCGTTCGGGAAACCCGAACTCCGCGTAGCTACGTCCGGGTAGCGGGAAATGCTTTGCATTTCCCTTCATTATACCTTTTCCTTTCGAGAATTTCAACCGGAATTTTCACTGTGTTTCAAATCAAAAGAGCAGCCTCAAAGGCTGCTCTTTCTCTGCATGTTGCGCTAGTTACATTCTGCCACCAATGGCCCGGCCAGTTCTTTTAAGAAGAAGAGCTTTCCTGCCAGGGTCGGCATATAGGAAGAGGTGATCCATGGCGTAGCTCCATGCCTTAATGTCATCCATAAGGACATTCCCTGCCACTGCATACCGCGTCCCAGGGTGCCGTCTGCACCGCCGATTGCATAATCCGCCTGTAAGAACAGTCCGGGTCCGATGGTGTTCGCACGGCAAGGCACCAATGTTGTGCGGGATTTAAAGCTGGTCAGGGCATTCTGCTCCACGGTAAGCGGATGGATCTTGGCAGCGATACGGTAAGGCTGTGCCTTCCACTCTTTCTCGGAAGCATACTCAGCGGCAAAGGTCGGCTCCCAGAACGCAATATGGCACATTCTGCCGATACCATATACCAGAACCAGCTTTGCGCCTTCCGCCTTCAATGCCGCGATTTTTCCGGGATAAGACGGAAGGTTCTCTTTCGTAGCAAAATTGCGCTGTTCCTTTGGAACCGTCAGTTCTCCCAAGGGGTTAAAGAGCGCCTGCTCCATGGCATACTGGAAGGCTCCGGGATTATCAGCGGCAAGTGTGTTTCCCTCACTGTCTGCCCACTCATCCATGTTGAAGGTGTACACGTGATCGCAGGCAACCTTCCATTCGTTCAGGAAGTATACCACCCATTTGTACATACCCATGGGGCCAACCGGGAGGATAAAGGCGATCTTCTCTCCTCTCTCCTTCGCCAGCCTGATCTGCATTGCAATCTCCCCAAGGCTGTTGCAGCATACCGGCACAAAATCCTTATTCCAGAAATCCTGTCGCTCACAGACCTTCTCCGGTGCATCGATGCATGCGTCAATTTTCTCAAAATCCCATCCCGCCGGATAGAAGCCTTCCAGCATAGATCCCTTTACGGTTGAATTAAAATCCATATGTTCTATCTCCTTTTTCTAATTTGGGGTTAATTGTTACACGCTTCTGTCGCCACGCACAAGGCAGTGGTTACGGCAGCAGCCGTTTTGGTGTTCCTTTCAGATATACCTGACACTGACGAAAGCCCTCTGCATAGTCCGCGCCGCACTGAAAACCACGATACCGGCAGCAGGTCTTCACCATGTCCGGAAAATCAATGTGATCATGATCCCGCATCCAGACGATCTGGGATTCATGGCAATTCAGCATCTCCAGCTTCTTATCAATATAAGGTGTTACATCCACATATTCCGTGGGGTTGAAGTTCACTCCTGCCAGCGTATCCATGTAGTAGACCGGCACCAATCTTGCACGTCCCTGGGTGGGCGTATGATAATTGGGCAGTGTCGCAGCAAAGCAGGCGTCAAATACCAGCTTTGAGGTTGCCACATGATCCGGCATGTAATCATCCGGCGAATGGGTAATAATGAAATCTGGATCCACCTGCTTGATGATATCCACCACCTTGTCTCTGGATTCCTTGTTATTGTCGTAGATATCCAGATCGTCAAAGCCACCGTAGAGAATCTCAAAGCCTCCGATAGCCGCGCTCCTCTTTGCTTCTCCTGCCCGCATGACGGTAAGCTCGTCCGGCGGTATGATCTCATGCCCCAGATTCCCGCTGGACAGATGACACACTACCACGCGGTCGCCACGTTCCTTACACTTCAGCATTGTTCCGGCACAGGCGATCTCCATGTCATCCGGGTGACAGGAAATAACCAGAACGGTATACATAACTGCATTCCTCCTCTTCTAAATAGATTTTTAATCAGTGTTTCACCTATAAGAAAAGTATATGATTTATTCTCTTGCAATGGAGTGGAAAATCAGTTACAATACTAACAAAATCAGACAACGAGGCGATTATATGGCAGACAATTTTATAAGATATGACTTTCCTTCTGTCTTTCGGATCGAAAAGCTTATCACCATTTTCTATATGGAGCTTTCCAAGGACTTTTACTATGACGGCGAGCGCCATGATTTCTGGGAAATGGTGTATATAGACAAGGGCGAGATGCTCTGTACGGCGGATAAAAGCACGTTTACCTTAAAAAGCGGTGAGCTGACCTTTCACAGTCCCAACGAATTCCACAATCTGTCCGGCAATAAGAATACTGCCCCCGACGTAAGCATCATCACCTTCGAATGCCACAGCCGCGAGATGCACCATTTTGAGGGAAAGATCTTTCGCCTGGATGCGGAGGAGAAGGCGCTGCTCTCCATGCTGTTTGAGGAAGGACTCTCCTGTTTTCAATTGGAAGATCCACGCAATCCGCTTCTGCAAAGGCTGGAGCGGCTGCCCGGTGCGCCCTTCGGGAGTGCGCAAATGGTAAAAAATCTGCTGGAAATCTTTCTGATTAAACTGTGGCGTCACAAGGATACACTCACGAAAAAAAGCCGCCAGAACTACCGCGTCAACGGCATCGACATTCCGGCGGATGTGAAGGAACTATTAGACTATGTCGAACAGCATCTGTATGATAAGCTGAATGTCTCCATCATTGCACGGGATATGGGGAAAAGTGAAAGCACGGTAAAAAACCTGTTTGCCCTGTATCAATCCGGCGGCATCATGAAATACTGTAATCTTCGGAAAATAAAAGAAGCCCGGCGCCTGATCCGTGAAGGAAATCATAACTTCGTGCAGATTGCGAATATGCTGCAGTTTGATACACCGCAGTATTTCTCCAAATGCTTTAAGAAGTTCACGAACATGACGCCGAGCGAGTATAAGAGGTCAATCATCAAATAACTGTTATAACTTGGAGTACCCAAACCCATTCACCATGGCCTCCAGCGGATGCCCTGCCTTGCAGAAGGGGCATTCCTTCTGAGGATAAGCCGCGTAGCCCGGCAGATCCTCCTCATTAAATACCGACTCCACCGGATAACCCTCCACCTGCTCCACAGTGCTGAACACAGAGGCGATTCCTTCCACGACTCCGCCATAATACTGCACACACTCCAGGCATCTTCTTATAGTCAGGCCTGTGGTGGTTGTAGCCAGAAGCAGAAGCACATGCTTGCCCCGAATGGCCGGTACGTTGTTGTCACGGAAGATCATCTGATTGTTGGAGTTGAACTCCGGCGATACCACATAGATGGTCCCGTGCAGGTTCGTAGTCGACATCAGGCTGTTCTTCTCAAATAGCTGTGCCAGATATGCACCGATCACCTCAGTCCCGTCCATACACACGATGGTATCCACCAGAGTGGTGTCGGTGAATTTGGATGCTATCACAGCCGCCACATTCTCCGCCTCCTTGGCACGGGTCTTCAGGCTGGTTATATCAATAT
>CAKSAI010000254.1 GCA_934434905.1 uncultured Lachnospiraceae bacterium
ACAGCCAGGCCATCTGTTCCGATTGCGGTATTTCTTCGATAAGAAGCCGGATATACCTTGTCCGGTTCCGGAATGATAAAGCCCTCCAAGGTATCGATGGTACCCGTTCCGCCTGTCACTTCCAAATATTCAATATACGGATTAAAATAGGTTGAGTCTGCTGCATTATTCTTATTTGCAGAGACAACAAAGTATATCTTATCCCCTTGCTGTACTGTCACCTCCATCGTACCGGTTCCGACACGATCTTCCGGAAGCAGGTTCTTACCGGAAACGCTTTCCAGCTTCCAGAGTTCCTTTGTTCCATGATTTACGATGAAATTAATGCCATCGTAATTCTGATCTGCTCCATTATGCGGGGCAAAGACGCCGCCATTATTCATGGAGATGCGGATCGTACCGGAATATGGTGCCGTAAATACAAGTGCCGCGTCCTGATTCTTTGCACCCGGATGGACACTCATCGCATAATGTCCGGTAACCGGATCGGCATCTGTCGTTTTTATCATACCGCCTTCTGACGTCCCCCAGCCGTTACTGATGTCACTGAATTTCAATAAAGTATACTTGTACTCACCCGTGCCGGTATCCAGTGTGCGAACCGCATAATTCCATACGCCGGCCTCATTCTTCTCTGCGGAATACTGCTTATATGCATCGTAAACCGGGCATTCTGTCATCACCGCTGTATTGGTACTTAATACGGCCTCTTTCCCGGATGCATTCGTTGCAACAATATATGCATAATACTTTGTCGCAAACTTTAATCCTTTACAGAAAGCGCTTAATTCGCTGCCTGTATAGACAGGATTTGAAGATGGCTGCTTTTTCAGCGGAGAAGTGGATATCCATACCTTATATGTAACTGCCTCCTGTTCCGGATCAAATACCGATGACCAGTTTAATCGGAAGCTGTCTTTCCCGATCTCCGTTGCCTTGATCGTGGCTCCCGGCAGGAATCCAAATGCGTCGCTGCCTTTATTCACATATGTATAGCTTACTCTTGGTGCCAGGAATGTTCTGTCCTCACTTGTTGTTTTATTACTGTTTATCGTGAAATACAATACATCTCCCGCCGACACCTGAACACTCATACCGGTTGCAAAGCATCTGTCCTTGTGTGAATACTGGCTGCTTACCGCCTCTCTTCTATATAAAGTCTCCCCGTTTTGTTTTAATATAAAATTGATACCGTCGTATTCCTGCGGTTTTCCGTTATATGGTGCAAATATCCCATTGTTTGCCATATCAATGGTAATCGTCCCGCTATATGGTGCAATAAAGGCGATCACGGCATCCTTGCCCATTTGGGGTACCGCCTGCAATGCCGCTTTTCCTGTCACCATATCAGAAGTGACAGCCTTAAGCTTTGGAGTTGTTGTATCCCCATACTGCTTCGTCTCTTCATTCCATGGCAACTCGCTGAGTTCACCGGTTTTGGTATCCTGCCAGTAATAACGCCACGGCGTACTGATGGGCTGCATCTCTTCCGTGTATTCCTTTACTGCATCAAATACATAGGTGTTTCCAATGGTCGAATGCGCCCCCGGACTTATCAGAGATACGATGTCTTCCCCGTCATTTACCTGTACGGCGAAATAATAGTCCGTATAAGGCGGCAGATTCGTCATCACATAGGAAGTCGCATTTCCCATATCAATACCGCCGCCGGTGGGAATCGACTTGATCGGGCTGTTTGATAAATACAAGGTATATCTGTACTCCCCTGTACCGCCAAAGGCCCTTGGCCAGTTGACTGTCATGGTCGATCTGGTGACATCCGTGGTCGTAATCATCCGCTTCTCACAAAACCGCAGATTCAAAGTACCTTCGTCTACAGAGAGATATTCCACTGACGGATTGAAGTAGGTATCGTCGTTGTGGAGCGCCGTATTTCTGTTCACCACAAAATACAAGATATCACCTTTCGTTACCTGCAGCTCATACGCGTCCGTAAACACACGTCCTGTATACCTGCTTGGGTCCACGCTGGATGGATGAATCTGCTTTGCACATACCTGCTCAAACCGTGCTTTTTGCGCATCATTTAACAACATGGTAAAGTTAATACCATCATATCTGTCTCCGGAACCATTGAGCGGCACAAAGATTCCTCCATTCGCCAAAGACACTTTGACGGTTCCGCTATATGGTGCCATAAATGCGACAATTGCGTCTGTATCTGTTCCCGGCTTCACACACAATGCCGACCGCCCTGTTACAAGATCGCTTTTGGCTGCCTTTACAGACCCCAGTACGGAATTTCCCCATTGTGTACCGTCCCATACAAGCGGACTTGTCTGCATGGTTCCAATGGGTGCGCTCAGATAGGACCAGGCACCATTTTGCGCGCCTGCTGCAAAGTCCTCATATGCATTAAAGGTAAACATATCCGAGAACACCTCCACCGCTTCCGGTGCTTGTAAGGCAATCTGATATTCTCCATCATCGACTACAACCGCCACATAATAGGATTTTCTGAATGTCAATCCTGTAAATGTATATGTGTTTCCGGTTACAGTAACTCCACCCTCCGTCGGTGTTCCCGCAAACGGTGTTTCCGAACAATAAACCGTATAAGCATACGTTCCTGTTCCGCCTACTGCTGATGGCCATTCCATGGTAAATCCATCTGTTTTTATCTTGCTGATCTTAATTTCCCCATCACTTGGGAAACCAAGTGCGTCATCTCCCACTTCCATGTATACGATCTGCGGATTAAAGTAGGTCCGCGGATCAGCACTCTTCTTATTACGATGAACAATAAAGTGCAGCTTGTCTCCGGCTTCCACCCTCCTGGTGACTGCATCTGCAAAGAAGCGGCTGCCGGACGCATTATACGCAGCGTCCAGGTCGGATACGGATTTTATCGTCGTACCGTTCTGTTTTAAGATAAACGAAATTTCATCATTCCCTTGATGTGGTGCAAACACTCCTCCATTTGCCATGGAGATACTGATAATTCCGCTGTATGGTGCTGTAAAGGTCAGCACTGTATCCGTAGTTGTTGATTCCGGACGGACGGCGATTGCTGCTTTTCCCGACACCAGATCACTTGTCACGGTATGCAGTCTCCCCGGATCGGTTGTCCCCCACCTGCTATTTTCAGCGTCATAGGTCATATCTGTATAGGTACCATTGTTCAGGTACTGATAACTCCACACGCCATTCGGATTGGCCGTTGCAGAGTACTCTTCATACGCATTATAGGTCGGTTTTACTACCGGCGGCTCCCCGCCATCACCAAGCAGGATCTTGCGGATTGAGATGATCTCTTCCTTGGTTACTCCGCAATCCAACAGGAATGCTTCTACGTTCTTCGAAAAGTCACCATCTCCATAGGATTCCAAATAGTTATACAGACTATCCATACCACTTCTTAATCCCTCCGCAGTCGGGCTGCCGAGAGTCCCTCCCGCATAGGAGAATGCCGAAAGCTCGTAATCCATATAAATCTGTTCTTTATCTACCCCCAGGAGGCCTAGCAAGAGCGCCCCGATCGTTCCTGTACGATCCCGGCCTACCTGGCAGTGGTAGTAGATCGGATAGTTATTTTCGTCTGCAAACACTTTGATGATATTTTTCACATTTGTCTTATACTGTGCGATCAAGGCGTACTGCGGCGCATTTTGGTTAATGTATTTCACTCCATTACCAATCGGCGATGCCGTACCTGCTCCGCTTTCCCCTGATTGGCGAAGATCCAGATCCGTTCTTATTCCTAACTCAGAGACCGCCTGTTCAATTCCGGCTTCTGTGATATCATTTAACTGCGCACCCCGGTATATTAATCCCTGCTTGATCTCCAGACCGTTTGAATTTACAATTCCGCCAAGATCACGTGTATTGCTTACTCCGTCAATGTATACCGTCCGCCTTGTTTTTGCGGTGGAAAAGGTAAAGACATCTGATATCTCAGGCTCACCTTCGGAATAAACAGCCTTCACCTGCCAATAGTAATCCGTACCGGCATACAGGTTGTTTATTTTTACCAGATTTTGGGTTGTGGTCACGCTCTTTGCATCTGAAAGTTCTTCATTCGCAGCATATGTTACAATGTAGGAGTCCGCTTTACGCGGAGTACTCCATTTCAAGGTCACCTGCCCGGAATAGTAGATATCCCCTTTTCCAAGATATTCCGAAAATTTTGTTTCCGTAATATCATATGTGTCCATCCACTCCTTGACACTATCGCTTACGATCGTAACCTCGGAATGGTTCACCGGATTCAACGCCATGATCTTCTTCTGTGTCTCGTCATCTCTCGTCTCATAAGCAATCTGCGGATTAAAATAGGTCTGTGGATTAGCGCTCTGCTTATTGCGATGAACAATGAAGTGCAACTCGTCACCCTCTGTCACCGTGAGTTCTACGGTGTCGGCAAAGAAACGGCTGCCGGACGTATTATACGCATTGTCCAGATCGGATACGCTTCTCACCACCGTATCATTCTGCTTGAAGGTAAATGAAATCTCATCCACACTATTGTGCGGTGCAAATACTCCCCCATTCGCCATAGATACATTGATCTTCCCGCTGTACGGTGCGGTAAAGGTCAGCACTGTATCCGTAGTCGTTGATTCCGGACGAACGGCGATCGCTGCTTTCCCTGTCACCAGATCACTTGTCACGGTATGCAGTCTCCCCGGGTCGGTTGTCCCCCACCTGCTATTTGCAGCATCGTAAGTCAGATCCGTATAAACACCATTTTTCAGATGCTGATAGCTCCACACGCCATTGGGGTTTGCTTCTGTGGAGTATTCCTCATACGCATTGTAGCTGGGCAACTCCTCTTGCAACTCCGTATACTCGATGAACGGATTAAAGTAGGTCTGTGGATTAGCGCTCTGCTTATTGCGATGAACAATGAAGTGCA
>CAKSAI010000255.1 GCA_934434905.1 uncultured Lachnospiraceae bacterium
TATCTGACATCTATTCCACTGCCTCAAATCGTGACATCAATACTACCGTCTCAACTGATGCAACATTTTCCCTCAAAGCATCCATGACCTCTTTACTTACTGGAAATGCGTACTTTATCTCTTTTATCGGATTCTTTCCCTCTTCCCATGTTTCCTTTGGATGAAGGTGTACTTCCGCTATCATGCTCTCAATAAGCTTACGCTTATCCACATCATTCATTTTATCAAAAATCTTGTCGAAAACCAATAGCATCTTGAATACATTTTCCTTGGTAAGAACATCCTGCTGTGCAGCTTCCTTCTTCTTTTCAGAATCTGTTATCCTATCCTCAATATCATAGATTTCCTCATAAATTTTATTAAGGCGGTTATTCATATCCTGTCTTTTACGTTCAGCATACTTGTCATCATCATATATAGCATCAATGTCTCTTTCCAGATTAAACAGTCCCAAAATGTATGAACATCCATTTACGGAACGTCCCGGTATTTATGTATGCTTTTTGACACCACCTCCTTAAAATGGGTATAAAAAAAGAAGGTATTTTCAACCTTCTTCTCTAACACTTATGAATATAAGAGATGACACCACCTCAACCCTTGATTTATCGTCATGGCCGAAGCGGTGTCAATACTTACAAGTTTTGATACAATTACATTATTTCCACATATTTGCATAAATCTCGTAATTTCCACAAATATCTTTTGTAACTATATTTGTTTCAACTAGATAATTTATACACTCTCTTATGTAACTTTTAGAAAATCTTTTTGCTTTATCCTCCGACCATTCCTTAAAATACTTAACAATATTATCTTCAGAAATTTGATTATTCTTTTGAATAATAAATAGAACTGTCGCAACACCCTCCAATTTTTTATCTGTTGCGATTTGATTCACATACGATGTTGCCTTATCAATTGCAGGAAGTAATTTCGCCAACTTTTCCTCTGTCTTTTTACTACATATTACCTTATATACTTGGTCATATGTGTCTTGTGAATTAGTCAGACCATAATACTTTTGATATTCGTTCAGAGATTTTGCGACAATGTCTATAGAATGTGCGTATGGTCCATACTTCCATTTATCAAATTTAAAATACTCTTCTTCTAAAAAATAATTTGTAAAATACCCTGCTTTCTGTAATCTTAATGAATTGAATTTTTTTAGATGCAACCGAATTTGTAATAATACCAGTCCTGAAACACTTATATCTGGTGCTTGTTTTGGCATTGCTTTATAGGAAATAGAAGGTTCATACACCAAAAAATTATATTCCGCCTCATAATTTTGTAATTTATCAATAATAATACTTTTTACAATATTCCAATCAAGACCACCATTTCCACATCCTAACGGTGGTATTGCAATTACTTTAGGTTTATATTCAACAATAAATTTAACAAGTACATCTAATCCTTTTTCGATATAATCTATCTTAGATTTTTCCCGCCATTTATCTTTAGTTGGGAAGTTTACTATCCAAACTCCATCTTCTTTGTAATAATGAATTGTACCAATTTTAAGTTTACCTGATTTACACGCTTTTACATAATCAATATTATTTTGGGGAAAACGCATCTTAAACTGATATGCAATACCTTTCCCCATAAAACCTTCACAATTAACTGTATTTATAAGGCAATCTGCACCAGAATCAAAAATATTACCCGTAACAAATTCTATCATGGTGTCCTCCTTTCCAGTATCATAATCACTCATTAAACCAAACGCCCATAGCATTAATAAATGGTGGTGGAAAATCAACTCCATTTTCATTCAAAATAAATATAGTTTTTTCCTTAACATCTTCTGACGCAACATAGATACATTTAAAATGATTAATTGGAATAGTTTTTTCGGTTAGACATTCTGCCATTTTTACATGTTTAGCATAATCATCTGTTCGATTTTTTTCCATCATAGTACCCCAATCTATCCGCTGAAATCCTTCATCATAATCATATAATACACATTCTTCTGCTGACAAAGGATGCAGTGGAAGTATTTTAAAATGATTCATTCTTGCTAACTCTCTGTCAAAACATAAGTATATCATATCCTGTTCTTGATATGTATGTTTTACTGCAACATCAAAAGCTGAATATGGATGAAAATGAAACGGTGTATATGCATCTAAACCCAATTCTGTTCTCTTTGATATTATTTCAGGATTTGCAATATCTCCGAAATTAATCTTTTGCTCAATTACTTTTTTCCGTGGTAGTAAACCATATTTTATAATTGACTCCAAATTGTCAAGCTTTGTTAAATGATATAATAGTTTACCTGTCTTTGCTGTCTCAATACCCATAAATATCTCCTCTGCTCAAATTTCTCTATAGTGCCTCAACGCATCCTTAATATACTCCATCTTCTCCTGCGGACACTGCTTCACCTCTGGATTGTCTTTCTTTGACTTATTATAATTCTCGCCCATATCCAGCCCACACATCCGCTTCACCTGTGCAATATAAGAAGTATGCACATGCACACCATACTTGTTCTTCACATATTCCTTAATCTTCTGATAGGTAGCCTTTTCTTCTGGTGTGTAATTGCTCTCTTCATCAGGCTCCATTGTCACCTCAATTTTCGGTGTATCTTTTTTGAGGGATAATTTGACAACCGTCTCCACATGCCCCGTCCCCGGAAACATATCCACCGGCTGTATCTTTTTTACTCTATACCCATGCCCTGTCAGATACAGAAGATCACGCTTTAATGTCTCAGGATTACAGGAAATATACACCACCCGTTCCGGCATAAGCATACAAAGCGCCTGCAAAAATTCCTCACTGCTTCCTGCACGGGGCGGATCCATAAATACCACATCCACCTTTGCCCCCTGCTGCGCCATCTGACTCATAAAGACGCCTGCGTCCTTACGGTAAAAGGTAATCTTATTTATCTCATTACGCTTTGCATTTGCCGCAGCATCACGTACCGCATCTCCATTCAGTTCTACGCCGATTACCTCTTTCGCTGTTTCGCTTGCAAGAATTCCAATCGTGCCGGTTCCGCAGTAAGCGTCCAACACTCTTTCTTTTCCGCTGCAGTCAGCATACTGGATTGCCGTCTCATACAGACGCTTTGTCTGTACCGGATTGACCTGATAAAAGGACTGCGGCGAAATGCGGAAGCGTTTTCCACAAAGGATGTCCTCAATATATCCTTTTCCATATAAAACATGCTCTTTTTCTCCAAGCACCATGCTTGTATTTCTTCCATTGCAATTCTGCACAATCGTCGTAATCTCAGGATGCCGCTCTCTGAGGGCTTTTACAAAATTATTTTTGGAAGGGAAAATCGGTGATGCCGTAACCAGTACCACCATAATCTGTCCCGTCTCATAACCGGTGCGTATCAGCACATGCCTGAGCAGACCATACCCCGTATCCTCATCATACACTTTGATTTTGAAGGATTTTAGCAGATTTCGTATCGTTACGATAATCGCATCTGCGCGCTCATCCTCCAAAAGGCAGCTATCGACAGGTACAACGCGGTGGCTTCCTTCCTCATAAACGCCGGAAATAATGTTTCCTCTTCTGTCACGCGAAAACGCCGCACTTACCTTATTTCTATAATGATAGGGATTTTCCATACCGATAATCGGTTCAATTTTTCCAAAAGAAGAAAGCAGATCTTTTATAAGTCTCTGCTTTTCTTTTAACTGTTTTTCGTATGGAATTTCAATATACTGACAGCCGCCGCACTTTTTGCTGTACGGACAAACTCTTTTCTGCTTTTCCTTCACTTCTCTCGGTGCCTGCTCCTGCCTGCCCCTGTTTTTTACAGTCTGCTTTTCCTGCTTCATCGATATTTATCGGGATAATCTGTCCCTGTTTCCTCCTGCATCATCCAAATGTATTTCTCCGGGTCCTTACGCATCTTCAAAAATGTATCAAATGCCATCAACAGCATCTTATCGCCATTGTCTCTCATATCAGGATCTCTGTGGTCAAGCTCCGCTTTGAAATGGTCAATCTGCCATACCATAACGTCTATTACCGTGTAGCCCTCTATGGATACACAGCAGGCAAACTTCTGGTTCTCCATGTAATAACAGAATTCCTCCAGAATATCGTCCTCCTGACGCAGTCTCTCCCAGAAATCCTCAAGAAACGCCTTGTCCTTATTGGCATAATAACAAAGCGCAGCGGCAAATTGGTATGCATTTTCCAGTCTTTCCTTATCCAGCATAGCTTCTACCCGTTTCCCTAACCCACAAGTTGCATCTTATGCACATTATATACTTTATCCCAGTAATGCGCAAGCTATAAAACCTGTGGATAAAGGGTTGCTTTTCATCTATGTTTTTATATAAGCAAATTTTTTATCATTACGCAAAAGCGGCCCTGCAGATTTCTCTGCAAAGCCGTTTCCTTTTACAGCTTATTCAATTACAAGCTCTCCCGCTGAAATATATTTTCCAGATTTTCTATCAAACAGCATGATGTAATTTCCTGCCATGCCGAAGTTTGTCTTTGTTCCAATCTTAAATACGGTTCCGCCAAATGCAACGCTTGTCAGCAGGTAATCACCGACTCTCAGCTTCACTGTGGACTCCATACCGGTCGGCATGGCACCGTAGATAATACCTTCCAGCCTGCCTTCCGCCGACATGCGGATATTTTCAGGACGGATGCCAAGCACGAAATCTTCATTCGTGATGACAGGCTCCTCTGCAAGCGTATAGTCATCTTCATTTACCTTTGCAATATGATATTTGAAAACCTCGTCCTTATTGCCCTTTTCAACTGCCTTTTTATCCTGTAAAGCGGCATTGCTTCTTGCCTTTGCTTCTTCCTCAGCACGGTCGCGCTGTGCAAACCACTTCTTTA
>CAKSAI010000256.1 GCA_934434905.1 uncultured Lachnospiraceae bacterium
TTAATATACTTTCTTGCAATAAATTCCTTCATTAAAGGTTCTGCTAATTCCTTAGCCTGAGGATGTGGAGCACCTGTGGTACCCCTTGCTCTTAGGTCAAAAAAGTGATTCCAATCAGATGTAAATCCAGTTACAACCAATTCTGTCTTTAAGGAGTTTGGTAAAACAGCTCTTGCCTGCTGAGGTACCCAAGGATTATTTCTGAATCCAGATTTATATCTCTTATCTGGTACTCTCTCATCCCATTGCTTTAGTAGAGCAAAATAGGTATCTTCTGCACTTTGAAGATGCTGTAGATACAACTTGTCATACATACTGCAAGGGTCCCATCCTCTGTTAGAGTCCTCTCTAATTTCAGGGCACCATTCAGGAATAATGAAGGTAAGTTCATTACCAAACTTATCCTTGGAATAGTTACAATACCTTGTACTTTCCTGAGCAAAAGACATTACTCTATGCCTTACAAACTCATGTGATACACCTCTATCACATATAAAGTGTACAGTAACTCTTCTCTCATGGTACTCTGTAGGTTCACAAATATATTGTAGGTCATCAAGCCATCCATTTTCAACCAACACTCTCAAATTTGTTGTAATATAGAATGAACCATAACAAGTTCTTACTTCACTGTACTTATTGTTCAAATACTTTTCAGCACGAGCCAAAGTTTCAAACTTCAAATACACTGTGCCATGCTCCAACATAGCACCATGACCAGACTTAATCATCCTATCTACAAAAGGCTTGGCAGAATCTTCTGTTATCTTATCCTCAGACTTATAACATACTCTACCTACTTTTTCAATCTGTTTATAAACTCCTTCAAGACCAACAGACTGTTCCCATATTTCAAAACTTGGTTTAATCAGCTTCATTGCAAAACTCTTTTAATTCTTGAATACCTAACAGACCACTATGTCTTTTTACAACATTTCCCTCATCATCTACTAAGATGAGGGTAGGAACTGTCTTTATCTCATACTTGGATGCAATATCCTCACCCCGTATAGACTGAACATCTATACTTTCATGTGGAATACCTGCAAGCTGGAGATTACTCTCCAGCACCTTGCAGGGTCCACAAGTTCTTGAATAAATCTTTAATACTTTCATTATACTTCTTTAAGTTTAGTATTCCTCAATCACTTCAAAGTCATCAACATTCCAGTCCTTCAAATCAGAGATGGCTTTAACATCCTTCTTTGTTTTAGGAGCTATGTAATTCCAAGCTTTCTGAGGCAATACAATTTGCTCTTCAACTGCACCTTTAAGGTCACAGTTTGAGTAATCTATATCCTCAAAATGCTCACCATCTTCATCCTTTCCAGAGTCAGTAATCTCATAGTCAGATACCTTAATCTTTACAGTTTTACTAAGGGTGACACTTACTGTGACCTCGATTTCCCTTTCAGGATTATCAACCTGATTCCAGGGTGCATCTTTAGTATCTGCACCCATAGGATAGTTATAATTGTTCATTATCTTATTTTCTCCTTTTAATATCTATTATCAAGTTATTCTCTTTAATCAGTCTTCGAGCAATTACACATTCAAGATTCTTAGGTATGCTGATATGCTTTCCCTTATCATTCACATAGATAGTATGGTCTCCACTATGTCTGTTATAATGGAAACCATTAAACTCTACTATCTTTATGAACTCTCTTGATGTATATTGTCTCATACTATACTTTCAGAATGTCTTTATACTTCTCGTAAGTCTTTCTTATGACCTCTTCTCCTATTGGATTAGGTCTCTTTGAGTCCCTCTCTATACAGTCTTGAAGAGGTATAAAGAAGTCCTTAAATTCAAGGCTGTACTTTGGTCTTACTACATCAGGTATTGCCCACTTTGGATTATTCCAATCATCAAGCACTCCATTATAGTACTCCAATTCCTTGGGATTGAGATTCATATTGTCAATAACAATATCAAAACCATAGGACATAGAATTTAGCAAGAAAGCATTTCTCAAGCTTTTTACTAAATCCTCTCTGCTGGGAACCCAATACTTACCTAACATATTTCTGATGTCATCATTGTTGAATCTTACTCTATGTTCAGGGTCTTCAAGTGCCCATTGTTTAGCCCATGTAGTTTTGCCACTACCTTGAATACCTCTACATAAAATTATCTTTGGCATATTTTTACTTACTTTTACTGACTACAGAGTTCAAAACTAACAAAGCATCCCTAAGGGTTTTCTTCTGAGCAGGAGTACAGTTACTCAATTCACCATACTCCTGTTCAAAAAGAAATGACCTTAGGTGGTTAGATAGTTTCAGAGTCTCTTTAGCCTTTGTTTTAACACTAACCTTAATTCCACTCATATTTCTACCCTCCTATGATGGACTTAGAAAGATTCAATGTATTCTGCATCAGGAAATGTAGCATAGACATCATCCCAAGCTGCATCTCTCTCATGCTCTACATCTTCATCATACCTATTACTATAGGTTTCCCTATGTCCATCTTTGAAATGAATTGTAAATGTCATACTTCACCACCTAATTGTTTTATCCTGTCCTTGATATACCATATAGCCTTCTTCAAATCCTCAATTTCTTTCTGATTATCTGTAAGACTTGCATCTTTCTTGAGACCAGCTCTCCAAAGATACTTAATGGCATTACCAATAGAGAAAGGGTAGTGCCTTGCAATCTCAATACACTCTATACCACTTGGATGGGAGGTATAATGTTCAGGATGATTGACATTATCAGGCTTATTTATTGGAAGTCCAAAGTAGTTACTGATATTGTCATTACAAACTTCACACTTTTCACCATTGTCATTAATGAGCACAACACCATATTTATGTTCATAGAAGTCTATGACTTGGTATTCCTTGCCCTTTGTATAATTAGAAAGACCAAGTTCATCTCCTCCACCATAGACAATGATATCTCCTTTTTTAAGATTTCTCGGATTCCTTATTGGCACTAACATTCTCATTTTCCCAGTCTAAAAGTTTCACAAACTTGCCAAAGAAGTCTTTGCACTCCCTGACATACAACTCACCATTCTCCATCCCTTGATAAATCAAAGCATTAAACCATTCTCCAGATACAGGATTCTTCATCCTGCACCTGTAGAGTGGCATATACTTATGACTTGTCTTAGGATAAACATAAGTTCTACTTCTAATCTCTTTTACCCTTAGTCTTATTACATACCATACACCTATTACACACAGTATGAATATTACTACAGGTATAGCTATTCTCCAAATTTCCATATCAATGTACCCAATGGTCTGCTAATTCTGGCACAGCTTTAATAGTTACTTTCTTACAGAAGATTGCTGCTGCATACTCCATACACTCACTTAACTTCTTAGCTTCCTGCTCTGCAATTTCCTCAGGTGGCTCTATCAGATACTCATCATGCACATCATTAGGAATAAGGACTTTGAATATAAGTCCATCATTAACCAAGTGGTTAAAGTATCTAATACCTGCTATCTTAGTCATTGCAGCAGCAGTACCTTGTGCAATTTATTACCCTACAGGCTCTTTATCCTGTAGTTCTATTGATTTCTCAATAGGCTGGACTATATCATTATCTCCAAAATATTTATAGATGTTATCAGCAAACTTTAATAATTCTTCCCTTGTTGCACTATTCTTCATTGTATTTGCTCTTTTGGTAATTACCCATACATTTCCTTTAATGTATCCCTTAGTAGGGTCTATTCTATCAAGGGAGGGTGTATATTCATAATTACCTTTTTCTCCAGCAACAAAAGGAACTTCTAACAAAGGGCATTTATCAGGAATAACTATATCATCTATAGTTAAGTTAAACTCTAATCCTTGATTCTTGGCTCTTTGCTTAGCTGCCATTAACATTCTACTCTCAGGATGATTCCTATAATGCTTTCTTCTATTAGCTTTTATAGTCTCATTATCTACTTCTCTCCTATAAGCCATGTACTCTTTATAATGTTCTCTTTTAGAAGCCCTATATTCAGACATACATTGCTTACACTGGTGAGTTAAGCCATCTTTTGATGACTTGTAATGATAAAACTCTGACTCATCCTTTAACTTACCACAACTTGAACATCTCTTCATAATTTGTTATCTTTAATTTATAGTACAAAGATACAAATTATTTCTTAATTATCCAATAGGGTAAATAAATAATTAAGAGATACTCAGCACTCTTGTCCATTTCAGCATAGATTTATCCTTAGCTTACTTTGATTAGTCTCTGAACCTTACTTGCATTTCTACAAGCCTTGGCTGCTGATTAGCATAGATTTATCCTTAGCTTTCCAGCAATTCACTGAGTTTTTCATATAGCATCACTACTATATGCCCCCACAATTAAGGGATAGTTACATGACTGATTGTCAGAAGCACTCTTCCTCTTCCATAAGTGTTTCATCACTGACACATATACAGTTTCCCTGTTAATATCAATGAATCTTTCCTCTACCTTGCCTGCCTTTTTAACCTTATATGAATACCTAACAGCTATTTCTTCAATAGGAGCACCTTGGGCAAACTTCTTTGCAATTTCTTGCATGACAGATGGTGGAATCTCAGATATTACTCTACCACTATCTCTTGCAGCTTTGTATATATCCCAGAAATCTTCCATACCATTCTTTCTCCTTTCAATACCTTTCAGTATAGGATAGTCATAGATGTATGCCCTTAATCCAGTTATCTTTGAGATTAGGATATAGCCTCTATTCCACATATCTCTCTTTTGTACCTTGAAATAGCTTGCTATACCATTAAATCTCTTGAAATAGTTGTTATAAATCTCAGTTGCAAAGTCCACAGGAATATTACAATTAGTTGCCATTGTAGGAGC
>CAKSAI010000257.1 GCA_934434905.1 uncultured Lachnospiraceae bacterium
TCCCCTTTTGGACCAGGCAGCCCTTGTGTCCCCTGTGGTCCACGCACTCCCTGAATTCCCTTTTCACCTTGCACACCTTGAATTCCTTGTGGACCTTCTGGTCCAATTTTTCCTTCCGGTCCAGTCAGCCCCTGCACACCCTGCGGTCCGCAATCACCTTTCTCTCCCTTTTCTCCTTGCACACCGTCTTTTCCTACATCGCCTTTCTCTCCCTTTTCTCCATCTGCGCCTTTGTCACCTTTGTCACCCTTCTCTCCCTTATCACCCTTCTCTCCTTTTTCTCCTCGTAATCCGCCGCTCTCTAACTGCTGCTTTAACTTGTCTGCAATTTCTTTTGCTTCCTTTGCCATCCTTACGGTTTCCTGCACTTGACTGAATTTCTTTTCTGTCTCAGAAGTCATATTATCCAATTCAAGATTATTTAATATATAACTTAAATTATCTATCAGACGTATTATCCATGAATTCAACTTCTGAATATTTTTTCCATCCATACCATCTAATTGGATAGGGTCAAATTGCAACGTAGCCATTAATATCCCCCCTGTTCCAAAACTTTGGAAATGCTGTAAACCCTTGCATCCCCTTTCCCTCTTAACCGGATTCTCATATGATCACATCGAATCGGAAATATGGGTATTTCAAAACTCCGCATTGTTACAAAAGATGGAGTATCTCTCCTACTTTGTTCATATTTAGACTCCATATGTGCAGCCTCCTCCCATACTCCACAGGAATCATACATTACATCTACATCTAATTCTGAATCTAATGGCAGAGACAACCTCAAACATATTTTTGATATATACTTGTTATTGGGATAGCTTATCCCTATCAAGCCGGTTTCCGCACTCCACTCAAGTATTGTTTCCAGTCCTTCCTCTGTCGTGTAATCCCTTGATGTAATCTCCATTACTTTTCTATCATTCATATAAAGCAAAGACCCATCCATGTTTACGAATTTATCCATACTGCATAAAGATGTCTCATCCTCTTTGTGCCACATTCCTTTGCTCGAATCATACACAAGTGTCTCGTAACGAGTCGTGCGTATATTTTTCCCGTGCATATAGTATTTTGCCCCCAGTGCACCTGCCCTTACCTTTTCGTAGCGTTCTCCACCTAATGCTGCACTAATTGATACCGGAGTACTTCCGTCATACGCACACACATCCTCGCGTGATTTGTAATACAATATTTCATTCACAAGCACCAGACTTTCCGAACATCCCTTTTGCACACCACGGCATCGCTGCGTATTAATCTGATAATTTGCCGGATAAGAGCCGTATACCTTATGAATACAATCCTCTTTGAAAAACAAAACTTGTCCGCCGTATGCTGTACATCCGGTAAATTCTCCATCACTGCCGACCGTTGCCGCATATGAATCTGCCGCAGTTCCCAGATAAGAATACCAATTAGTCATATCTCCCTGCTTGCAGCAGTAAATTTCATGTTTCTCTGAAGAACACCCCCATATACGGTTGTCACTTTCACACACATAATCCATATCCGGAACACTACGCTTCAATGTAATTACTCCAGTTTGTGTTGTATTATTGGTAAGCAGAGCCGTTACAATGATGAAATCATCCTTTTTATCCCAGATTGCCATATCCTGATTAAACGTATCAGCAATGCTTCCCGTCACACCATCAATCTTCACTACGTCATATTTTTCAAACGGCTTCCCTATGCCCGGATTTGATATTTTGGTATAACTTGTAGCCACTGCCGTCCACTGGTTTTCAGATTCACTCCACAACTTCAATGCATTTGGTGTTGTCCCCGTATCCATCCAGTAAATGGCACCATTAGAGCATGTAGTTATCTTTGTCCAGGTAGTCGTATACTTTTTAATCACATGCGGTGTCGATGATGTATCCAGCCACAAATCATCTGCCTTCGGTGATTGAGGTGCCACTGTTCCAATAGACGGTGCCTTTGTAATAGGGGTAATATCTGCCCCATCCAGCGTACACGTGGAAAATGTTACCGTTCCTGCCGTTGCCTTTGATGCCTCCATATCTTTTAGCGTCTTGTCATTTGTATTAAATATCTTTTTGTCCGGCCAAATAGCCACATACGCCCCCATACCACACATTACTTTGGGATTTTTCGCAAGCTGACCAATAATCTGCCAATCGTTCATTTCTTTGTCTGTATATACTAAGTTGCCATCCTCCACAAGCAAAATTCCGTTTTTCGCATACATTCCATAGATTTCTCCGGTACGAAACAGCATTCTTCTCTTTCTTCTGGGTGCCAGTGCCGGGTAATAATCGGATGTCATGTTCTTCTCCATATAAAATTCATTTTCCCCACAATTCATGGTATGGTTGTACCCGCCAAAAGCAGATATCATATCCCTTGTTGTTTCCATTTCTGTAGCTGGTGTTATTGTCAAGGTTACACCCCCGTTCTTTTTGGCTGCATTGGCATATGATTCCGAATATACCAGTTCTTAAAATCCTGATACCCATTACTGAATACCGCAATCTGGTTATTGTACATTCCCATATCACGGTTATAAAAATCGATTTGAGCCATCAAATAATCAACATACACTTTCGCGTAGGTATCAGGTATTAATAGGTCTTCATTCATATGTTCTTCATCATATCCATCAAATACAATGTCCACATTTTCTTCATACCTGCTAATTACCTCATCATAAACTTGTCCATCAAGCATCGATAACCATTCAATTTTTTCCATGTCCGAAAATCGGTTTGGTCTTAACCGGTCTGCTTTTTCAATTGCTTCCTGTACTCTCAACTTTCTCACCTCAACCTAAAAAAAGCGGGGAAGGTCACTGCTTCCCCGCAACTTTCCTCTTATCAGGGGAACTAATTGCTTTCATTTTTTGCTTTAGCTACTGCATCGGCTACTAATTCAGAAATCTTTGTCTCTGTCTCTTCGTCTGCCTTTTCGGAATTGCGCAATACCTCAGCCACATAATATGGCACCTCAACTTCCACTCCACGCTGAATGCGGAATGTATTTCCATTTACAACTACGGTAACGTCTTCCGAATATTTATCCTTGTCTTTAAACAACTTAATCTTAACCAAACGCGTGATATCGTCCTTTTTTGCTGTTGCCATGATTCTTCCTCCTTTTTCAAATGGGTCCTCCTCGAAAAGAGAACCCATCCTCTTAGTTTGCTGTTACTGTGCCTGATTTAAAACCACACGACTCAATTCGAATCATGTACTGTTCCACCAGACGCTCTGCCGTCTTAATAGCCTTCCAGCCAACCGTTGAACGCTGATCCAACGGGTCTTCTCCCGCCCCCAGCTGTTTAACAATATGCTGTAATCCGCCACCTTCTACTTCGGTTACACCGTAGGCGTGTGCTGCAATTACCATTGTACAGTAAACCGCCAAATCCTCCGGACAAGTTTCGTCTTTCAGAATTTTAGCTTCTGAATTTTCTACAAAACGGATATCACCAATGCGTCCGATTTCACCCTTCCACATCTTATCCGGTGTCGTGTATTTATTCCATTCCTCAAATCCCTTTGATGTTTTCACATCATAAGCAGCGTACGGATGAATAACACATACATAGGCATCCTCAAACGTTTCAGCGTTTACGGTCGCAAGATAGGCTGCTGCCTGCAAAAAGATATCTACATTCAATTTGCAGGTTCCGTCCAATGTCTTTCTTGTAAGAACCTCTGTACCGTCCGATTTTGGCGCATACATTACATTGGTGCCACCGCTAATTACATCACGCGTAATGGTATCCAATGTGCGACCCGCCTGCGAACCACTTAACTTTGTGGCCTGCACCACATTGTTATCAATCGCGGTTAGCTGCAGCACATCCGTAAGAGTGATATAATCACCGTACTGCTGTACTTCAGATTTAACCGTGGTCACCGTCATCTTACTTCCATCCGGTGTCACGCCTTCCTGCAAAGGTTTCGTGTTTTTCGGTAACGAATCATACTTTCTAAATTCGATTATCTTACCACCGTTTTTTGGAATTGGATATTGATCACCAAACTTGTCAAATACCAATTTGGGCTCTGCCATCGTAATCAGAGTTTTTTCATAAAACTCTTTCATCTCGGCGGTCATTCCCGAGTCACTTGTCGTATTTGGGTTTAAATTTCCTGCAAACATCTGCAGGGACATTCGTTTTGCCAATTTTCTTGCTCTGTTCATTTTGCTTACCTCCATTCTGCACATCGATCAGAATGTAATTTTCTCACCGCGTGCGGCTCTTTTTGATAACTCATCGATATCTTTTGCTGTCAACTTGCTTATGTCAATTTTCTGTTCTACCGGCTTCGAGGAAACATTCGTCCCATTCTCAGGAGGACGCAAGCCTTTCGCGCGAATACCATCCGTAACACGCTCCGCTGTTTTAGCTGATGCCATCTGCATAGCTCCTCGCATGATTTCATCGTGATGCGCTACTTCGTACGCCGTTCTTACATCAATGCCATTCTGCAGCAACTGCAGGAAGTCTTTATTCTCAACCTCCTCATCAAAGCTAAAATCCGGATAAATTTCCTTTAATGCGTCTGCCTCTGACATCCACTTGCTATACGTTTCATCTGCCTGCCGAATTCTCTGCGTCTCCTCAGCCGCCCGTCTGAATTCTTCATTCTGTTTTTCCAAACGATAGAATTCACGATACTGTTCCGTGGACATTCCCTTTGCCATGGCACGCTCTTCGAACATGGAATCATCATCTTCCAATGCCCTTAACATGTCATCCGCATCTGCGGTCTTGTCCAATCCATACCGCTGTGCCACAAAATCAAGGACTTTCTGCGATGATGATAAC